>CAIWVZ010000203.1 GCA_903916245.1 uncultured Planctomycetota bacterium
AACATCGCGAGCAAGCGCTGATCCGCCGAGCTGTAGATCTCGACTTTGCCGGTCGAGGTCGAATGGCCCGGGGAACCGATCGCGATATCGCCGATGCCGTCGCCGTCGACGTCGCCCGCGGACGCGACCGCCTCACCCATGTCCTGGCCGTTCACCGACCCGTTGATCGTGAATTCGGCACTCATCAGGTTGATGAGGAACGGAGGCACTCCCGTCAACTTGTACGAGTAGACCTTCACGTATCCGGGAAGAATCGCTCCTTGATCGGCGCCGATGGCGAGCGACGACGTGCCGAGAGCATTCGAGGAAACCGCCGGGATCGCGGCGAGCGATTCGCCGAAGTCGTCGCTGTCGGAAAGACCTTGGAGGGTCGAGAACGTCACACCCGTGGCGCCGTTGACGACGAGGACGCGCCCCCGCGAGGTACCCGCACCCGGAGCTTCCGGTGCGCCCATCGCGTAGTCGGCAACACCGTCGCCGGTGAAGTCGCCGACGGCGAGGGAGGAGCCGAGGTTTTCCGTACCCGTACCGTTGTGCGTACGGATGGTCGTCGCCGCGGCGCCCGAGAGCACCAAAGCGTAGCCGGCACCCGCCGGAGCACCGACGACGAAATCGCGCACGCCGTCCGCATTCAAGTCGCCGCCCGCGGCGATCACGGAACCGAACCGACCCGTCGTTCCGGCGGTGCCGAAGTACGAGCGGATGGAAACGCCGGTCGAACCGTTGAGGATGCGGCAAAGACCTTGGTCGGCGTTGTAGCCGGGAGCGCCGACGACGAGATCGTTGATGCCGTCCGCGTTCACGTCGCCGATGTTGGCGAGCGCCGAGCCGTAGTCGTAGTTGCTGCCGCCGTTGGTCGCCGTCCACACGATGGCGCCGGTCGAACCGTTGATCAGATGCACGCGGCCGTTGTCGGTGATGACACCATTGTCCCAGCCGGGCTCGCCAACGGCGTAGTCGATGATGCCGTCACCCGTGACGTCGCCCATCGCGCAGAGTCCGGTGCCGAGGTAGGCGTTCTCCTGAGAGCCGAGGTAGTAGCCCGAGTTGCCGGTCGGTCCGACCGTGAAGTCGATGGCGTTCGACACGCCGCCACCCGGGTACGCGTTTTCGACGGTCACCGGGAAGCAACCGGCTTGATCCAAGAGCGTGGTCGGAATGGTCGCGGTCAGCGTCGTCGGGCTGACGAAGGTCGTCGCCAGAGCCGTTCCGCCGAACTTGACGACGCTACCCTGAACACCGATCGCATCCGGTGAACCGCCGTAGAAGACGGTCCCCGTCACGGTGAGCGTGATGGCCGCCGCGCCGGTCGTGGCGTTGTTGCTTGAAATCGAAGTGACGGTGGGAGCCGGCGGCAGTCCGTAGCGGTTCTGCAGGCCCAACGCATCGAGGGTCGAAAGGCGTACGCGGTTCCCGACAAGGCTTGCCGAAGATGCGTACGACGCGTTGACGGAGATGGTGGGTTGGCCGTTCCCCGAGAAGTCGAACAGGCCGTAGTGCATGATCGAGCCGAAGTCGTAGGTGCCTACGGTCGAAGATCCGGCGACAATGTCGAAGTTGTAGTTGCACGACCCGCCACCGTTGCAACCCGTTTGGTTGATGTTGGCGTAGTTGATCGTTACGAACGTATTACGATCGGGTCGCGATTGTTCGTGCTGGTAGCCGAGTGCGTGAATAATCTCGTGACAGATCACGAAGCGTTCGTTCCACGACACCATATTGATCGTCTGACCGCCACCGATCATGCCGACCCACGAGTTGTTGACCGTCGATGCGTTGAAGACGATGTAGTTCGCTTCGGTCGTGCGTGGAACGAACGTGATGTTTGCGGCGCCGGAAAGTTCGGCCATCGCATTCAACGTACGGGTCTGGTTCGTCGCCGTTACGTTCGCGTTGAACACGTAGGGGACGACTCCACCGGTCCACACGGGTCCCGAGTAGGTGGCATCACCGTAGACGACTTCCACGGGGAGGTACATGTCGTCGACCAACACATAGCCCGGCGGCGGCGGCGGCGGGGGAACCTCTTGGGCCATGAGAGGGGCGGTCACCGACAGGGCGCCGCCGCAGAGCAGCAGGGCTGCATGCAGGAACTTCGTAGGACTCATTTCACATCTCCATCGATCGCGGGGAAGCGACCGGGACGCACCATAGGGGCGAGGGCGGAAACCTTGCAGTAGCCGCCGTGCGAATTTCTCATGTTTTTTCGCCAACCTTGAACGGGGTGCCGAGGGG
Organism: uncultured Planctomycetota bacterium; assembly: GCA_903916245.1. Taxonomy (GTDB): domain Bacteria; phylum Planctomycetota; family CAIWVZ01; genus CAIWVZ01. Next base: position 2,236 of record CAIWVZ010000203.1, read on the forward strand.
GGTTCGGAATCGTGGTCGGCCATCGACGGGGAGGTCCGATCGCCGCGGATCAACGTAAACCCCGGGCACTCCCCGGTTTGACTCTTCTCGGGCGACTTCTTGGGGGAGCCGATGCGGGCGGGTAGACTTCAGCCTCACGAGCGGTTTCCGCTCCCGAACGCCGTTAGCTCAACTGGCAGAGCAGCCGATTCCAAATCGGCAGGTTGTGGGTTCGACTCCTACACGGCGTGCTCAACGCTTCGGAATCCCTTCGATTCCGAAGCGTTTTTCTTTGTTCCTTCGTGGACGCGGGGGGCGGTCTCGGGAGTCCGAACCCCGGGGATCGTGAACCGCCCTCGCGATCGCCCCGAGCCCGACGGCGGGTGTCGTCCCGACCGCTTACGCTGTCGGCCATGATCGTTTTCTTCGACCTCGAGACCGGGGGCCTCGACATCAAGCACCCCATCCTCCAGATCGCCGCCGTCGCGGCCGACGCGTCGTTGCGCGAAAGCGAACGCTTCGAATGCAAGGTGCAGTTCCGCGAGGAGGATGCCGACCCCGAAGCCCTCGAGGTGAACCACTACGACCGCGAGGTTTGGCGTCGCGAGGCCCTGGCTCCCAAAGACGCCGTCGCGCGTTTTGGGGAGTTCCTCGGGCGTCATCGCTCGCTCGAACGTGTTTCGAGCCGCACCGGCGGTACCTACCGGGTCGCCCAATCGGCGGGGTGGAATTCGCACGGATTCGACATCGATCGTCTATTCCATCTCTTCAAAACGCAGAACGCGTTTTGCCCGGTCGATCGCATGTCCCTCGACGTCATGCACCTCGCGATGTGGCACCTTCGATTCCCCGAGGAGCGCATCAAAAGCATGCGATTGACGGAGGTCGCCGCCCATCTCGGCATCACCGTGGAACTCGCCCATGATGCGCTCGGGGACGTGATCGCGACGCTTGCGATCGCGCGACGGTTGTTGGGCCGCGACTAACTTCGAACCCCACCCCGGTCGGGATCCGACCGCCGATCGGTCTTCGAGCAGGAGAGTGATCCGATGAGAGGATGCATCTTCGCGTTCCTGATGGTGGCCGCCGTCGCGGCACAGGACTCTCGGTCCTCTTCCGTTCCGCGGCCCGCGCCGCCGTCGGATCGCGTGATGGGCCTCGTACCCGTCGATGCCGCACGGGTACGACTCGCGGGCGGGTTTTGGGGGCCGCGGCAGGAACTCGACGCGAAAGTCACGGCGTTCCACAACCTCGACGAGTGCGCCCGAACGGGAAGACTCCGCAACTTCGCCGTCGCGTCGGGACGCGAGCGGGGAGGATTCACCGGGACCTTCTTCGACGACTCCGACGTCTACAAAGCCGTGGAAGCGTGCGCCCGCGTTCTTCTCATTCGCGAAGAGCCCGAACTGAAGCGTCGAGCCGCCGAGATGGTCACCTTGATCGCCGCCGCGCAGGAAAAGGACGGCTACCTCTACACGTCGCGCACGATCATGGATCCGAAGAACCCGCCGCCGGGAGGTAAGGACCGTTGGTCGGACATGGCTCACGGCCACGAGCTCTACTGCGCCGGGCATCTCTACGAAGCCGGCGTCGCGTGGAAACGAGCCACCGGCGACGGAACGCTCCTCGACGTCGCGCTGAAGAATGCCGCATTGGTTGAATCGGTTTTCGGACGCGGACGCAATCCCTATCCGTGCGGTCACCCCGAAATCGAATACGGGCTTCTCGCGTTGCACGACGCGACCGGCGACGCCCGTTGGCTGAATCTGGCGCAGTGGTTCGTCGACGTTCGAGGACGCAAGGAAGGCGGCCGTGCATTGTTCGGCGAGTATTCGCAGGATCACGAACCCTTGGTCGAGCAAGACGAAGCGGTGGGCCACGCCGTTCGGTTCGCCTATCTGATCGGAGCGGGAACCGAGATCGCGCGTCGGACGGGAAGACTCGATCTCCTGAAGGCGTCGGAGCGATTGTGGTCCGACGCGGTGTCGACGAAAGCCTACATCACGGGCGGCATCGGATCGACGGGCAACAACGAAGGGTTCGGCGTCCGTTTCGATCTTCCGAATACGACGGCGTACAACGAAACGTGCTCGTCGATCGCGCACGGCAACTGGAGTCATCGTCTTCTGTTGGCGACCGGCGACGTCGGCTACGCGGACATGGTGGAACGCGTGCTCTACAACGCTTTCCATTCCGGTTGGGGGTTGGACGGCAAGACGTTCTTTTATCCCAATCCGCTCGCTTCGCGTCGCGGCGTGTCCCGTGTGCCGTGGTTCGGGTGTGCGTGTTGCCCGCCCAACGTCGCGCGCCATGTGGCGTCGATCGGCGGATATGCCTTCGCCGAAGCAGGCCGCGACATCGCGGTCGTGCACTACATGAACGGTGAAGCGGCTCTCGGCGAAGGGGGGACGACACGCATCGCCGTCGATACCGATTGGCCGTGGGGTGGCAACGTCATGGTGGCGGTGACTCCACCGTCGGCGGCCGTGTTCGCATTGAAGTTGCGCATCCCGGGATGGGTGAAGGGCGATCCTTTCCCCTCACGGCTCTACAAACGCGCCGATCGTACGGTATCCATCCCCGACGTGGACGTGCGGATCAACGGCGCTCCGTTCGACGAAGACCTCAAGGAAGAATGGATCACGATCGAACGCACGTGGACGCCGGGTGACACCGTGGCGCTGAAGTTCCCCATGCCCGTCATGAAAGTGATCGCCGACGAACGAGTCGCGTCGTGCCGCGGTCGCACCGCGCTGATGCGCGGGCCGATCGTCTATGCCTTCGAGGGCGTCGATCAGCCCGGAGTCAACCTCGAAGCTCTCGTGCTCGATCCGTCGGCCCCCGTCGTCGCGAAGCACCGTCCCGAACTTCTTGGCGGCGTCACGGTGCTCGAAACCGCCGCTCGCGAGGCGGTACGCGCGGCGGATGGAAGCGTCGCGCTCGGGCCTCCGCGTCCCGTGACCGCGATCCCGTACTTCGCGTGGGCGAATCGGGGACCGACCCCCATGCAGGTATGGATGGCCGCCGATGTGTCGGGCGCGATTGCCACGCCGCTGCCGACGCTCGCGTCGACGTCGAAGGCGTCGTCGTCGTTCGGCGGCGATCTCGGGAACCTCGCGGATCGCTACGAACCGACGGCGTCGATCGACCACGACAGCCCCTACTTCCACTGGTGGCCCAAGAAGGGTGAGACGATTTGGGTGCAGTACGACTTCCCTTCTCCGAGAACCGTCGACGGTGTCGACGTCTACTGGTTCGACGACACGGGTCGCGGTGAATGTCGGGTGCCCAAAACGTGGCGCGTTCAGCAGCGCGTCGACGGCGCATGGCGGACGATCGAAGGCCAGTCGACACCGGGCGTCGACAAGGATCGGTACAACACCGTGACGTTCCCGCCGATTCAGGCGACGGGTTTGCGTCTCGAGATCGAAAGTCGTCCGGAGTGGGCGGGCGGGATTCACGAGTGGCGCGTGCGCGAAACCAAGTAGCGTCGCGCGCCGTCCGATAGACTCGCGACGTATGCGCACCGATCTTCTCTTGCTCTATTGCCTCTGCCTGTTCGCGTGTGCCGACGCGGATCGAGCCTCCGGCCGCAAAGTCGTCGGTTTCGCGCAAATCGGTGCGGAGAGTGCGTGGCGCACCGCGAACACGCGTTCCATCAAGGATGAAGCGGCGCGTCGCGGTTGGGAGTTGCGGTTCTCCGACGCCCAACAGAAACAGGAAAACCAGATCCTCGCGTTGCGCACGTTCATTGCGCAGGGCGTCGACGCGATCATCCTTCCGCCGATCGTCGAAACGGGGTTCGAACCCGTCTTGCGTGATGCGAAGGCGGCGGGGATTCCCGTCGTGTTGACCGATCGTTCCGTCGAGGTGTCCGATCCGTCGCTGTTCACGACGTTCATCGGCGCCGACTTCGTCGAAGAGGGACGGCGCGCGGCCGCGTGGCTCGCGAAGACGACCGGAGGAAAGGCGACTATCGCGGAACTCGAAGGTTCCGTAGGCGCCGCTCCGGCGATCGACCGCAAGAAGGGTTTCGCGGCGGGGATTGCGAGCCATCCGGACATGAAGGTCGTATGGGCGCAAAGCGCGGACTTCACGCGCGCGAAGGGCAAAGAGGCGCTCGAGGCTTTTCTGAAAACGACCGAAGGCCGAGGCATCACGGCCGTCTACGCCCACAACGACGACATGGCGCTCGGCGCGTTGCAAGCCCTCGTAGAAGCGGGTCGGAAGCCCGGAACCGACGTTGTCGTCGTTTCGATCGACGGGGTCCGGGCCGCGTTCGAAGCGGTCGCCGCCGGGACGCTCGGATGCACCGTGGAGTGCAATCCGATGATCGGCCCGTTGGTCTTGGATGTTCTCGAGAGGATCGCGCGCGGTGAATCCGTCGATCGGCGTATCGTCACTCCGGTCGGCGTCTTCGATGCGTCGAATGTGCGAGACGCGCTCCCCACGCGCGCTTACTGACGCATGTTCGAGTGTCGTGACCTCGTGCGTCGGTTCGGACCGACGCGTGCTCTCGACGGCGTGTCGATCGCTTTCGAGGAGGGGAGGATCCACGGGCTCATCGGGGCGAACGGATCGGGCAAAAGCACGTTGTTGCGGATCATCGTGGGGGCGGAGGTCGCGGATACGGGCACGATGTCGAAGGACGGTGCCGGATGGGCGCCGCGCTCGACGGCGGATGCGGCTCGAGCGGGCGTCTCGATGGTGCATCAGGAAGTACGGCTCGGCCCGACGTCGACCGTCGTCGATGTGATGAATCTCGGTCGATGGCCGACGACACGCTTCGGGTTCATCGACCGCGCAGGTGCGACGGCCCGAACCCGTGAAGCGCTTCGGCGTGTCGGTTTGACGCTCGATCCCGACCTGACGGTCGGCATATTGCCGTTGGCCGTGAGGCAGCGGATCGCGATTGCGCGTGCGCTCGATGCTCCGGTTTTGACGGGCGCATCACGACTGTTGGTGCTCGACGAGCCCACGTCGTCGCTCGGGGCGCGAGAGGTGGCCGACCTCTTCGGATTGTTGAGGAAGCTCGCCGAAGAAGGTGCGTGCGTCGTCTTCGTCGGACACGCTCTTTCGGAGATCGAAGCGTTGTGCCGGACGGTCGCCGTCTTGCGCGACGGGCGCGTCGCGTGGCGCGGCGAGGTGTCCTCCGGCGGTCGATCCGTTTGGGTCGATGCCATGCTCGGACGGGCGACGACCGCCCGCGCCACACGCGTTACGCAGGACTTCGGAAACGAGCGACGCGTGGCGGTCGAAGGAATCGGCTCCGACACCGTTCCCGCAAAGTCGCTCGACGTCGCAGCCGGTGAATGCGTCGGCATCGCCGGGCTTCTCGGCGCGGGTCGCACCGAGTGGTTGCGGCTCGTCGCGGGTGTCGATCGTTCGCGTACCGGAAGCGTCGCGATCGATGGACGAAGCGTCCCGTGTGCGGATGTCGCGTCGGCACTGCGGGCGGGCGTGGCGTACCTTCCCGAAGATCGTCGGCGCGACGGGCTTTGCATCGGATTGACCGTGCGGGACAACCTCCTCTTGGCGGTTCGATCGGCGGAGGGTTGGTGGCGCGGGCGACTCGCCGTGGAGGAAACCCTCGAAGCCCTCGTTCGACGGGCGGCGCTTCCCGATGGTTGCCTTGATCGTCCGGTCGAGACCTTGTCGGGCGGAAACCAGCAGAAGGTTCTTCTTCTGCGGCTGCTCCTCGCGAATCCGAAACTGCTTTTGCTCGACGAACCGCACCGAGGCGTCGATATCGGGGCCGCCGATGCGATCGACGGACTGATCCACGCGCGTCGAGAGACCGGGCTGTCGGTGATTCGGGTCGATCCCGATCTCGAGGCCCTCTGCCGTGTCTGCGATCGCATCGCGGTGATGGTGGAAGGGGTCTTCGTCGACCCTTCGGTCCCCGCGGAGGCGGAGGCCGTACGACGCCGATTGAGTGGGGACGTCGCATGACGCCGGCACGTCGGGCGTGGTCCGCTCTCGCGCTGCTCGTCGTCGTGGATCTCGTCATGATCCCGGATTTCCACCGCATCGCTTGGGTGGGAGGCGCGTGGCGTGGACTTCCGATCGACATCCTCGAACACGGTGCCCGGCTGTGCCTCGTCGCGATCGGCGCGGCGTTGGTGGTCGCGACGGGTGGGGTCGACTTGGGGATCGGGACCGTGATGGCGTTGTCCGGTGCGCTCGCCGCGCGCCTCTCCGCCGAAGGACACGGTTTTCCCGTGGTCGCCTCCGCGGCGATCGGTATCGGCGTCGCCGTCGGACTCGTGAACGCCGCCATGGTGGTCGTCGGGCGCATGCCGCCGATCGTGGCCACCTTGGTTCCGATGGTCGCCGGCCGGGGAGTCGCTCATCTCGTCGCAGGCGGTGCGATCCTCGCCGTCGATGCGCCTTGGGCGGTACGCCTCGGGTCGGGGACGTGGCTCGGGATGCCGATCGCCGTGTGGGTGGCGACCGGGGTGATCGCCGTCGTCGCCCTCCTGCTCCGACGGACGGCCGTCGGGGCGGGACTCGCGGCCGTCGGAAGCAATCCCGCCGCTTGTCGCATCGCGGGTGTTCCGTCCGGTCGGTTGATCACCCTCGCCTATGCGACGAGCGGAACGTTCGCCGCGATCGCGGGGCTTTTGGCGGCCGCGGACGTGCGTTCGGCGGACGCCCACAACCTCGGCCAGTTCGTGGAACTCGATGCAGTCGTCGCGGTCGTCATCGGCGGTACCGCCATTTCGGGGGGAGTGTTCAGTCTCGGCGGGGCTCTCGCGGGGGCGCTCTTCTTGCAGACGTTGACCGTCACCCTCCACGCGGCGGGAGTCCGTTCGGACGTCGCTCCGCTGCCGAAGGCGTTGCTTGTGCTGGTCGCCGCGGTCGTCTCCCATCCGCAGTTCCGAATTCGCCGAACCCGGAGCGCATCGTGACCGGGCCACGCGCACCTTGGGTCCTCCTCGTCGCCCTTCTTGCGACGGGTCTCGGTCTCCACGATGGATTTTTCGGGCCTCGCGCGGTGTCCGTACTCCTCGAAGATGCCGCGATTCTTCTGACGGCGAGCCTCGGCGCCGGGATCGTCGTCGCGGCCGGATCGATCGATCTGTCCATCGGTTCGGTCGCGGCGCTCGGTTCGCTCGTCGCCGCGCGTCTTTCGCAGAGCGGCGTTCCGCTCCCGCTCGCCGCCGCATGCGCCGTCGCGGTCGGCGCCTTGTTCGGCGCGGGGCAGGGGTGGTGGATCGCCCGCCGCGGATTGCCGGCCTTCCTCGTCACCGTCGCCGGCCTGTTCGCGGCGCGCGGCGCTGCGTGGTCCATCACGACCGGATCGATTCCATGCGGGACGGAAGCGAGTGCCTGGTTCGATGACGCCACGTACCTACTACCTATGGGGTATCGCCTCACGCCGACCGCCCTCGTCGCCCTGACCGCGACCGCGGTCGTAGCTCTGTGGATTACCCGCCGACCCGCGGGTCGCGCCCTACTCGCGACGGGCGGCGACGCGGAGGCCGCGCGGCTTCAGGGTGTCGATACGTCGTCCGTCGTCGTCGGTGCCCACGCCGCCTCGGGAGCATTGGCCGCTCTTTCGGGCGTCATGTTCCTCGGTATCGCATTCGCGGGAGATGCGGCTTTGGGTTCGGGGCTCGAACTCGACGCCCTCGCCGCCGCCGTGGTCGGAGGAATCGCGCTCTCCGGCGGCGTCCACCCGCCGCTCGCCGCTTGGGTCGGGGCGATGATCCTGACCTTGATCAAGGTGCTCATCGTGCGGGACGGATCGTTGGACGCTTCATGGGCGCGGATCGCGGGGGGGGCCTTGTTGCTCCTTGCGGCCATCGCCTCGCGTCGTCCCGTCGCCTCGTCGAAATCCTGAGTTTCGTCTCCAACGCGATTTCGCACCGGTTCGTAGAGGGAAACCCCGGTGGCACGACTCGGAGGTACGAGCGGTGGCGCATCCGGGGTCCGTCCCCCCTCGCCGCGATCATGGGGATCTCCCCGGAGCGGTCGTCAGGAAACGGACGCCTCGTCGGTTTCATCGTCGGAGACATCACCCATGTACATCGAATGTGCCCCTTCGCTCTCGGAGTTGAACGTATCCCGTCGTCGCAAGTGTGTGCGTCGTCGGTCTCTCAGGGAACCACTGTCCCGCCATGCGAAGGCGCGTTGCGTTCAGCGCGGTATTCCGCCCGACGCGATCGACATCGCGCGGCGCTTCGGAAACGTGCGCACGAAGCGACACGCCACCATCTGGACCGTCGGTTGGCGCGAGATCGAAAAAGCCGCCGACGAAGGGCTCGACATTTCGCGCTTCAACGGCATCCAAGTCGTCGAAGGATTCGACGGAAAAGTCATCACCGCCTATCGCGCCAAGTAGGTCGTTCGTACAGCGTTCTCCGAGGGGAGTCGAACATGAAGAAGAAAACATCCATCGTCGTCGCCGATCCGAAACCCGTCATCGACCGTCTGTGCAATCCGGATGGGATCGCCTTCTTGCGGGAACGTTTCTCGCAGCCCGTCATCGATGCCTTGGGCCGCACTCTCACGGCGCCCGTGTATTGCGAAGACAATTACTTCGCCGTCATCGCGAACCGCCTGAGTTTTCTCGACTTGATGTTGTCCGATTTCGCAAGGCGTTTCGTGATCGAACCGCAGCCCCGCCGCAGCGCCGCCCAGGCTCTCGTCGGCGCCGGAATTCTCATCGGTGAACTGTTCCGTCCGCCGTACGTGTCCCAAGATCCTTATCCCGTCGACGAAGTCGTCACCGATCTCTTCGGCAAACTCGAAGAACTCGATCCCGAAGACGTCGTGGTGATTTCCGGGCACCTCGAACGATGGCATCAGGAATCGCTTCGCATCACCGAAGGGGTGTTCACCGACATCACGTTGCGGGCGTTGATGCGGCGTACGAAGGAAAAGTCGATGGTCCGGTTCGTGGTGGACGCACCGGTGCAGTCCTTGACCGTCGAAGAACGTCTTACGTGCTTCTTCGCGGGCCTCGCGATTTCCGTCTGGATCTTCCCGCCTCCGGCGGACAACGATGCGTTGGCGGATTTTCTTTCGCCGAAGTTGGGCCAAACCACACAGGACTCCGTCGACGTGAAGCCTCCGGAAGGGAAGTGAACGGGGCGGCGCCGGGTTCCGCTTCGTCGGACCCCGGCGAGGCCTCGATCGTCCAACAGTCGACATCGAGATCCGTAACACTCGATGTCGACGTCTCCGAGGCGCCGACATCCACACATGTCACACACCACCGCAAACGACTACTCCGAATCAGGTTTCTTTGGCTTCATCAGGAAGTGGGGCCGCAAGGCGGGTCGCGAGATCCTGAAGAACGCCTTCATCCTCCATGAGATGCTGAAGGATCCCGACGTCCCGCGATCGTCGAAGCTCGTCATCATGGGGGCTTTGGCGTACCTGGTGCTGCCGATCGACGCGATTCCGGACTTCCTTCCGGTCGTCGGACTGACCGACGACGCTCTGGCGCTCGTGACCGCGCTCGCCAAGGTGGCTCCCAACTGTACGGACGCCCACAAGGCGCGGGCCGAAGCCCGGGTCCGGGCAATTTTCGGCGACTGAACCCCCAACACGTCGTGGCGGCACCCGTACCGGGTAGTGCGCCACGGCGCATCAAGGACCTATGAACATGATCAATGTTGACCGCCCTCTCATCATCGGAAACACCGACCACGCGTGGAGCGTCTTCAAGGCCGGAGCCTTCACGGCAGTGCTCGTGATCGGCCTGGGCGCTCTCCTCATCGGTGCCGCCTGCAGCGACTCCGCGAAGAACGATTCCGAGGCGTAGGCCTCCTCAAGCCTTCGACCTCCCCGGGATGCGCGCAGTGCCTTACACTGCGTGCTCCATGGTCGGCGGCGTGCTCCGTTTCATCTTCGCGAGCGTTCTTTGCGGCGCCTTCATCGTCGCGCAAGTCCGCGACGTGCCCGGCGCGGATCGCGCCATCGATGCGGGTATCGCCAGCCTACTGAAACATCAGGCGGCCGACGGCACGTGGAAGGGGCCCGACGCGGGTGTCTACCGGTCGATGACCGGACTCGCGCTCTACACGCTGATCAAATGCGGGTTCCCGACGGACCATCCGTCGGTGGCGACCGCGGCCGCGTGGTTGCGCGCCCAAGACTTCAGCCGCACCTACGATCTCGGGGTCGCCCTTCAAGCGTATGCGGCGCTGAAGGACCCCAAGGATCTGCCGAAGATCAAGGCGCTCTCGCAGAAGCTCGTCCGCACCATCCAAAACGGCGCCCCTCGAACGAATATGGCTTGGGGGTACCCGTTCGACCACGATGGCGACGACGTGATTTGGACGGACTTGTCCAATACCCAGTACGCCATCCTCGGACTGCGCGCCGCGCGACAAGCGGGAGCTTCGGCGGGGTCGGTCGATTTTTGGAAGTCGATCGCCAACGATTTGATCGACGTTCAGGAAGCGTACGGCGGATTCGGGTACCGCAAGGGAGATAAGGCGTCGGCCAGCATGACCGTGGCCGGGTTGACCTGCCTCGCCGTTTGCAACGAGATGCTCGGGGAGAAGTTCGATGCCAATTTCCGGAGGCGGGTCGAAGGGCGTATCGACCTCGGGATGAAGTGGCTCGACGAGCATTGGTCGGTCGAGCACAACCTCGACTACCGCTTCGAATCGACGCACAACGACCGTTGGCGTTGGTACTACCTCTACGGCCTCGAGCGGGTCGGAGCGTTCACCGGGAAAGACTTCTTCGGGAAGCGCGACTGGTACGGCGACGGGGGAAACAACCTCGTCAAGACCCAAGGATCCGGTGGGAACTGGGGCTACGGCGTCGAAGATACGTGCTTCTCCCTGTTGTTCCTGCGTCGCGGAAGCCGAACGACGGCGCCGCCGCCTCGTCCGAAGGTTCAAGTCGATGCCGCCGCGGGTGGGCTCCAGATCGCGACGGGATCGGATGCGCCGATGACCGCGTGGGTGCGGGGACTCGACAAGGCGCTCGTCGAACAGATGGCGGCAGGAGCCGAACCGAAATCGCTGACGTGGTACGTCGACGGCATGATCGTGAAGACGGTCGACCTTCCGAAGGGGAGCCGCGTCGATGCGAACGAAACGACGTTGCGCCACGACACGCGCCGCAACGGCACGTTCAAGGTGCGCGCCGAACTGCGCTACGGAACTCCCGACGGAACCGATCGCATCGCGGCGTCTCCGGATGTCGCCTGCACGCTCGACGACGTTCGTGAGAAGTGGAGTCGTGAAGCCCTGTTCGACATGGGCCGCAATTTGGTGACGACGGTGGGGGCGACGGTGACCGCATCGTCGACACATCCGGACCATCCGACCGCGTGGATCGCGGACGGTCGTTGGTCGACGCATTGGTTGTGCGCGAACAATCAGCAAAAAGACGCATGGGTGCAGATCGACTTGAAGCGCCCGACGCAGGCGGCCTGCATCAAGATCGGTGCCGCGATCAGTTCGGGGAGCGATCAGATCGACTGGGAAACCCCGCGTGACGTCGAAGTCCGCTTGGGAAGCGACGTCAAGTTCACCGTGCGCCTCGACGAGTCGCGCCGCGGGAAGCAGCGGATCGTGTTTCCTCCGCGCTCGATCAAGACCGTGCGTCTCAAAGTGCTTTCGCGCAATGATCAGTGCGTGTACCCGGTGCTCGGATTCAACGAGATCGAAGTCTTGCCGACGGTCACCGACGACCCGGAGGCGACGGACCTCATGTCGCCGGGGGCCGTTTTGGTGAAGCGCGCTGCCGAAGGTGGTGAGTGGTGGTCCTACCTAGAATCCGAACCGCAGGTGGGGTGGGAGAAGCCCGGATTCGATCGGACGGGATGGAAGGAGGGCGAGGCGGCTTTCACTTCGAACTGTCAGGCGCCCTATGCGAACGCGCCCCAAAAGACGACGTGGATCGGGAACAGCCTTTACCTCGTGAAGGAAATCAACGTGCCGAAGGGAGTCGACAGCCTGTCGTTCGACATCCTCCACGATGATTTCGTCGACGTGTGGTTGAACGGCGTCGAGGCGGCGTCGGGAGACTGGTACACGAAGTCCCACTACCGCGTGGTCAATCTCTCGCGTGCGGCGCAGGCGACGCTCAAGCCCGGTAAGAACCTGTTGGCCGTTCGTGTGCGCAACAATCCGGGCGGACTCGGCTACTTCGACATGGGCGTCACCGCCCTGCACAAGATCGAGATCAAGTAGAGACGTCGCCGATCAGTTCAGTTGGACGATCGCCGCATTCAGGGCGGTGGCGAAAGACACCCATGCGAAGTACGGGATGAACAGGCCCGCGGCGACGCGATCGATCCGCCAGAGGACGGGGATCATGCGCCGCAACGTGAGCCACAGAAGTGCGATGTCGACAAGCCCGAGCATCGGCGACTTCATCCCGAAGAAGAGCGGGCTCCAAAGGGCATTGAAGACCCATTGGATGCCGAACATCACGAGCGCGTGGGACACGTGCACGGAGGCTTGCGTCATCGCAAGGCCGCGGACGCGGGCCCCCATCGCGGGCGTCATGGCCGTCCACGCCTTCGAGTGCGGATCCGCCAAGGCCGAACGCATCAGCAGCAAGCGTGTGAGGACGATTCCCATGAACACGTAGAGCGTCGTCCACACCGGGCCGAAGATCCACGCGGGAGGGTTCCACGACGGCCGACGCAGTTCTTCGAAATACCACGCTTCCGGCCGGAACCAGTACCCTGTGAAACCGGGAGCCATTCCGACGAGAAGTCCGAGGGCATACCAAGCGACGCGGGTCATGACGCGAGTCTAGCAACCGGGACGGCCCGACGACGGTCCGACTCCGGGAGTCCGATGCCGATCCTATTTGCATGGTCCGCGCTGTTGCTCGTTCCTTGGGGGTGGGCGGCGCTCCGAATTCAGATGTGGGCCCTCGCCGGTGGCGCCGTCGTCCAGTGGCCTTTCGATCGCTGGGTGAAGGATCTCACCGGGCATCGTCAGGCGACCATGCTCGACAATTGGTGGGTCTACGCTCTGGCGACGGTGCTTTGGTTGACCCCTTGGGTGGTTTGGCTCGCTCGTGGCTTCGATTTCGGAAGTTCACCTTGGCGCTCGCGGCGTGTGCGCATCGCCACGGGCGTCGTCGCCGTGAATGCTCTGCTCGGCATGGGGTTCCCTTGGTGGGGAAGTTGACCCCGTCCTAGGATGACGGACCGCGGAGATCCCGATGTCGCAGAAGCTGCCCGAAGCCCTGAAGGCGGACCTACCTCAAAACAACTGGGGCAAGACCCTCGCCGCGACGCCCGTCGTCATGACCGTCATCGCGACGCTCCTTGCGGGGCTCGCCTCGAGCGAAATGACGCGCGCCCAATACGACCGGGCGATGGCCGCTCAACTGCAATCGAAAGCCGGAGACCAGTGGAACTATTTTCAGGCGAAGAAGCTGCGGGCGGCGATGCAGCGATCCACGCTCGACCTGCTGACGGCAACCGAATCGGTGCGTCGTGTTCCGACGGTCGTTTCGACGCTCGCCGCGGATGATCCCGCGCGGAGTGCTCTCGAGCAGGGAGCGGTCCCGTCGCTCCCGCCGATGGCGGATCACCCGGCGCCGATCAAAGCCGCTCTCGAAGCCCTCGACAAGCAGCTCCCCGAATCGGAAGTGCTCGTCCACGTCACGAAGGTCGACGATGGGGTCCTCGACGCGACACTCGTCGCCGCCCGAGCGCGAGTGACCGAGTTCGAGGCGTTGATTCGCCCGATGACCGCCGCGGTGGACAAGATCGAGGCGACGACGGCTTTCGCCGCGTCCAACGACTCCGAGGCCAAAGCCGCGTCGCGGGACATCATGGCGGCACGTTTGCGATTCACGTCGTCCCGTTACGAGGCGGAAGCGAAGTTGAATCAGGCGATCGGCGGCCTTCTCGAGATCGCCGTGCGTCGCGCGAATCTTTCGGGCGAACGTCATCACGTGAAAAGCCAAAGATTCTTCTACGGCATGCTCGGGGCTCAAGTCGCGGTCATCGTCGCCACGCTTGCGGTGGCCGCTCGCCAGAGGAACTTCCTCTGGGGGATCGCGGCGATCGCGGGTCTCGCCGCGACCGCCTTCGCCGCCTACGTCTACATCACGCATTGAGGCCGGACACACCCATGGCCGATTTCCCTCCACCGATTCCGGGTGCTCGCTCCCTTTGGGGGCTCGACCCGTCCGTGTGTTTCTTGAATCACGGATCCTTCGGCGCGACGCCGACGTCGGTGCTCGCGCTCCAGTCCGAATGGCGCGCGCGCATGGAGCGTGAACCGGTGCTCTTCCTCCACCGGGAGATCGAGGGGCTCCTCGACTCCGCGCGCGAAGCGGTCGCGAGGTTCGTCGGAGCCGACGTCGAAGGATTTTCGTTCGTTCCCAATGCGACGTTCGGAGTCAATACGGTTCTCCGATCGCTACGCCTTGCCCCCGGCGACGAGATCCTCGTCACGGATCAGGGATACAACGCGTGCACCAATGCGGCTCACGAAGTCGCGGAGAGGTCGGGGGCTCGCGTCGTCGTCGCATCGGTTCCGTGGCCGTGTTCGGATCCGGACGAAGTCACCGCATGCATCCTCGACGCGGTGACTCATCGAACCCGCGTCTTGATCGCGGATCACGTGACGTCGCCGACCGGCGTGATTTGGCCGATCGACAGGATCGTCCGCGCCGCGAAGACCCGCAACGTCCCCGTGCTCGTCGACGGTGCGCACGCGCCGGGGATGCTGGCCCTCGATCTCGTGGAACTCGATGCGGCGTGGTACACGGGCAACCTGCACAAATGGTGCTGTGCGCCGAAGGGCGCGGCATTCCTTTGGGTACACCCTTCGTATCGAGAAACGACCGTACCGTTGGCGGTCAGTCACGGACGGAACAGCGCACGGACGGACCGATCGAAGCATCGTCTTTTATTCGACTGGACGGGGACGTTCGACCCGTCGGCGTGGCTCGCCGCGCCCGCCGCCATCGAAACGATTGGAGCGCTGCTTCCGGGGGGGTGGCCGGCGGTACGCGATCGGCTGCGACGCATGGCGCTCGCCGCACGCGTCGCGGTCGGGAATGGCTTCGGGACCCCGCCGACATGCCCCGACTCGATGATCGGCTTCATGGCCGCCGTCGAGATCTCCGAACCCGCTCAGGATTCTCGCGTCCGCGCCGTAAGGCCGACCGAGCCGTTGTTCCTCCACCCGCTCCAAACCGTCTTGTGGCGGGACTACCGCATCGAAATTCCCGTGACGCCGTTTCCCGACGGTCGACGATGGAACCTTCGGTTGTCCTCGGCACCCCACAACGCTCCGGAAGATTACGAACAGCTCGTCGCCGCACTCGGCGCGCTTGGGTATGGTGGCCGCTGATGGCTTCCCGAAAGAAAGCACCGCCCGCGGATCTCCTCGTCACCGTTCGGAAGGGACTTCCTTCGGACGCGCCTCTCATCGCCGCATTCAACCAGCGATTGGCGGAGGAGTCCGAGGGCCGCCGACTCGATCCCGACATCATCGGGCCCGGCGTCGATGCGATCCTCGCCGATCCGAACAAGGGTATCTATTGGTTGGCGGAGGTCGACGGCGCGGTGGCGGGACAACTCATGATCACGACCGAGTGGTCCGACTGGCGCAACGGTTGGTTTTGGTGGATTCAGTCGGTCTTCGTCGCTCCGGCATTCCGCAATCGGGGTGTCTACCGCTCCTTGCATACCCACGTCGCTCGGGTCGCCAAGGCCGCCGGCGATGTGCGCGGCCTGCGTCTCTACGTCGAACATCACAACGAGAAGGCGCGGGCCACCTACGAACGTCTCGGCATGACGGTGACCCACTACCACCTCATGGAAACCGACTGGTCCGGCGCCGTCGCGGACGCCTGACACGTCCGCGTCGAGCCGTCGATCGACGCCTTACTTCGCGTCGTCGACCGGAGTCTTCTCTCCGGTGATCGAACGGATCTTCGCGTCGGCATCGACGCGATCGAGCACGACGCCTTCGGCCTTGAGAGCGTCGTTCAATCGAACACGGTCTTCGGGCGTGCGTTTGATCCATTGATCTTCGCCGCTGTGCTTCTTGTTCGCATCGGAGGTGGCGTCGACACGCACGCCGACGGCGGCTCCGCGCGCCTTTCCGAACTTCAGACGAATTCCGTCGGCGGTCGTGGCGACATCCACCAAATTGTCGAGGATCGCGTTGACGCTGCCGTAATCAGGGTCTCCGTCGCTCTTCGCGATTTCGCGGAGAGCGCGGATCTTCTCCTCCGCGGAGAGAATGACCCCGACCGAGACGCAGCCATCTCCGTCGAGGGAGAGGTCCTTGTACATGGAGGTTGCCGCACGTCGGTTGAGATCGGAGAGGAACTTGGACCACTCCGAAATCACCACTTCCTGCCAACCCACCAGCGCACCGTTCACGTCCGTTCCGAGTTTCGTTTCGACGACTCGAACTCGTTTGGCGAGAACCAACGTCAAGAGATCGGATTCATCGTCGGGAGCCCCGGCTTTCCGGCTCTCCGCAAGTCGGGCGTCGGCTTCCTGGACACGCTCGTCGAGTTCGATGAAGAACGGCCAAAAACCGAGCATGAACGTCCGTTCGCCCGTCAGGAGTTTTTGGAGTTGCTGCGAGCCTTCCTTCGCGTCCCCCGCCGTGATGTCGCGATGAACGAAGAGGACACGCATGGTGTCTTCCTTCGGATCGTGTCGGAAGAGCATCTCGCTCGACTTCATGTCGAGTTTGCAGCTCGCGAGCGTGAACGCGAGCGCGAGGAACAAAATCCACCTGGTCATGGGGAACTTTCTCGGGGCGGTAACCCCGGAGGTCTTCGCAACATACGGTCGAACCGGATGGGCGATGGAAAGAGGAAGAACGGCACACGAAACCCACGAAATCGTCGTGACCCGACGGACCGAGGCTCAGCCTCGTCACCGTCGCGTCGGGACGTCGGCTCGCACGCGCTAGAATCGGGGACTTCCGGGGGCGGGGCGCCGTGACCTTGGAAGACGTCCTTGCATCCCTCCGCCGCCCTCGATTCGTTCCATCCGGCTACCCGAACGTGGTTCGAGGAGGCCTTGGGGACTCCCACCGACGCGCAGGCGCGCGCGTGGGCGTCGATCCATGACGGTCGCCACACGTTGCTGATGGCGCCGACGGGCTCCGGAAAAACACTCGCGGCCTTCTTGCCGGCGATCGATCGGCGGATGCATGGTGGGGCGAGCGGACTCCGTGTTCTGTACGTGTCGCCGCTCAAGGCGCTGTCGAACGACATCGAACGCAATCTCAGAGCGCCGATCGCAGGCATCGCCGCGGTCGCCGCGCGCACGGGGATTTCCGGTGTCGAGGTCCCAACCGTCGCGTTGCGTACCGGAGACACGCCCCCGTCGGAACGTGCACGCTTTCGTCGTGACGGGGCGGACATCCTCATCACCACTCCCGAATCCCTGCACCTCCTCCTCACGTCGGCGGTGCGCGAGAAACTCCTCGACGTCGACACGATCATCATCGACGAGATTCACGCCCTCGCGGGGACCAAGCGCGGGGCGCACCTGTTCCTCGCGCTCGAACGCCTGGAGATGCTGCGCGCGGGTCGACCTCCCGCGCAGCGAATCGGACTTTCCGCGACGCAGAAGCCGCTCGACGCCGTCGCGCGGCTTCTCGCGGGTGCCGACAGCGACGGGGAAGGAAACCCCACGGCACGGTCGGTCGCGATCGTGGATGCGGGTAGCCGACGTGCTCTCGACCTGCGCATCGAAACGCCGCTCGAGGATCTGAAGCCCGTCGTTCCCGACGGCATCAAATCCGGTCCCGTGGTCGCGGCGGAAACGCGACCGTCGTTGTGGCCCGCTCTCCACCCGGCGTTGGTCGCGGAGATTCGTGCCCACACGTCGACGCTGATTTTTGTCAATAGTCGCCGTCTCGCGGAGCGTTTGGCGAACAGCCTGAACGAAACAGCGGGCTCGGAGATCGCGTGCGCCCACCATGGGAGTCTCGCCCGAGAGCAGAGGCAATTGCTCGAGGACCGACTGAAGCGCGGACTTCTTCCCGCTCTCGTGGCGACCTCGTCGCTCGAACTCGGGATCGACATGGGAGCGATCGACCTCGTCGTCCAAGTGGAGGCGCCGCCGTCGGTTTCGGCGGGACTCCAACGCGTCGGACGCGCCGGACATCGAAAAGATGCGGTGTCGAAAGGCGTCCTTCACCCGAAGTATCGTCATGACCTCCTCGCCTGTGCCGCCGCCGCGAAGGGGATGCTGACGGGCGACGTCGAAGAGATCCGCATTCCAAGGAACCCCCTCGACGTGTTGGCGCAGCACATCGTCGCCGCCGTCGCCACGGGACCCATTCCCGTCGAGTCCGTGTGGGCGTGGGTACGTCGGGCCGCGTCGTTCAACGACTTGCCGCGATCGGCCTTCGAAGGCGTGCTCGACATGCTCTCGGGCCGATGGCCGTCCGACGACTTCGCCGAGTTGCGCCCGCGCGTGACGTGGGATCGGAACGCGGGCATGTTGTTGCCGCGCGCGGGCGCCTTCCGGGTCGCCGTCGTCAACGGCGGGACGATTCCGGATCGCGGCCTCTACGGAGTGTTCTTGTCGGGATCCGAAGCGGGAAAACCCGTTCGTGTCGGGGAACTCGACGAAGAGATGGTGTTCGAGTCGCGCCCGGGAGACGTTTTCAATCTCGGCGCGTCCGCATGGCGCATCGACGAGATCACGCACGACCGCGTCTTGGTGTCGCCCGCGCCGGGAGAAAACGGAAAGCCGCCGTTCTGGCGCGGCGACCGTGTCGGGCGTCCCTTCGCGTTCGGGCGAAACATCGGGGCGTTGACGCGCGACGTCGTGGAAACACCCCGTCCGGCGATGCTCGTGCGCCTCCGCGAAGCGCACGCGCTTTCCGAAACGGCGGCGGAAGCGCTCTGCACCTACGTCGACACGCAACGAGAGGCGGGAGGTGCCGTTCCGACGGATCGCGAAATCGTCGTCGAGCGCTTCTTGGATGAAATCGGGGATTGGCGCATCTGTGTGCTTTCTCCTTTCGGCGCCCGCGTTCACGGGCCATGGGCCCTCGCGGTGACGGCCGCCTACGAAGAGACGACCGGAACCCGGTGCGAGTCGGTGTGGTCGGACGACGGCATGGTCTTCCGGTTTCCGGAAGCCACGGAGCCTCCGGAGGCGACGACCTTCATCGTGGACCCCGAACGGCTCGACGATCTCGTCGTCCGGGAAGTCGGTGGCAGCGCGCTCTTCGCGGCGCGCTTCCGCGAGAACGCCGCCCGCGCGCTACTTTTGGTGCGCAAGCGTCCCGGCGAGCGGACCCCGTTGTGGCAGCAACGAAAGCGTGCGGCCGATCTCTTGGCGGTGGCGTCGAAATTCCCTGGGTTCCCGATGGTTCTCGAGACCATGCGGGAATGCTTGAGCGACGTGTTCGATCTGCCCGCATTGAAAGGGCTGCTGACCGAGTTGTCGCGCGGGTCCATGGCTCTGCGTGTGGTCGACGCGCGTTCGCCGTCCGTCTTCGCGCAGTCGTTGCTGTTCTCCTACGTCGGTAATTTCATCTACGAGGGAGATGCGCCGCTCGCGGAGCGGCGTGCCCAAGTGCTCGCCCTCGATCATGCCCAACTACGCGAACTGCTCGGCGAAGCTGAATTGCGGCGCCTCCTCGATCCCGATGCGATGGAGGCGGTCGAGCGGCGTTTGCAACGACTCGACCCTCCCGCCCTTCGGAGCGCGGACGCTCTTCACGACGCGTTGCTCGCTCTCGGGCCGCTGTCGGTGGACGAGATCGTCGCGCGAACGGATGCCGATGCGCGTGCCGATGTCGCGGATTGGTGTGCGTCGCTCGGAACCGCTCGGCGCATCGTCGACGTCCGTATCGGCGGTACCGCGCGGCTCGCGGCGGTGGAAGACGTCGGGCGGTTGCGGGACGCGCTCGGTTATGTGCCGCCTCTCGGCATCGCCGGAGCCTTCCTCGAACCCGTCGCGGATCCGCTCCTCGATCTCGTGGCGCGCTACGCGCGCACCCACGCGGCGTTCACCGCCGCGGAAGCGGCGGCCCGCATCGGGACCGGCGTCGCCGTTGTACGCCGAGAACTCGAATGCCTCGCCGCGCGCGGCAAGGTTCTCGCGGGCGCCTTCCGGGCGAGCGGATCCGGAGAAGAGTGGTGCGACGCCGAGGCCCTTCGATCCGTCAAGCGCCGCTCCCTCGCGAAGGCCCGTGCCGAGATCGAACCCGTCGAACTCGACGTCTACGCCCGGTTTCTTCTGAAGCATCACGGCATCGCGGCTTCCGCATCGGGAGACGACGCTTTGATCGCCGCCATCGAGACGATCGAAGGCGTCGCCTTGCCCGCGACCGTGCTCTTCGACGAGGTGCTCCCCGCGCGCGTCGCGCGGTTCCGCCCCTTCGATCTCGATCGGCTCTGCGCGGAAGGGATCGTCGTGTGGCGCGGCGCGGGCACGGTCGGATCGGGCGATCTCCGCATTCGCATCACCACAGCCGATCGGGCGCATCTTCTCGCGGTTCCATCGGAGACCGTCGAGGGGCCGGTCGCCGAATCGGTGCGCCGTGCCCTCACCGGGCGCGGCGGACTCTTCTTCGGCGAGATCCTGACGGCGGTCGGTGGTTTCCCCGCCGAAGTGCTCGACGTGCTGTGGAAGATGGTGGCGGCGGGGGAAGTGACGAACGACTCCACGGCCCCGCTGCGTGCCCGGCTCTTCGCGGGACGTACGGCGCGCGACGTCCGCACCGCGCGTCTTGTGCGCACCGTCGCGCGTCGTGTTGGTCCCCCCGGCAGCGAAGGACGCTGGTCGCTCTTGCCGCCGCCCGGTGTTCCGCTGCCGCACGTCGGAGGCCCTACCGCGTCTGAGACCGAACGCGCGAAAGCTGTCGCCGACGCGCTGCTCGTGCGTTGGGGCGTGGCGACTCGCGAAGCGGCGCTCGCCGAAGAATGGCCCGGAGGCTTCACGCCGATCTACGAAGTGCTGAAGGCGGCCGAGGAGCGGGGTGGCGTCCGGCGTGGATGGTTCATCGCCGGACTCGGCGCGGCTCAGTTCGCGCGCGCGGGCACGGAGGATCTTCTGCGCTCCACGCGCGGCGAAGTCTCGGGGTCCGAGACACGGTGGTTGTCGGCACTCGATCCGGCGTTGCCGTGGGGAGCGTTGGCTCCTTGGCCCGCGACCCCGGGGAAACCGGCACGCACCACCGGAGCGAAGGTGCTTTTGTTCGAGGGTGCACCCGCGATGTGGATGGGGAAGGGCGGCAATCCTTCCGCGTTGTTCCCGCCCTCGGATCCGGCACTTCACGCGGCGTTCTTCGCGCGCATCGCGGAGACGCTCGCCGAGCCGGTCCGTTCCGGTGCGGTGCGCGTGGTGACGTTGACGAAGATCGACGGCGTCGCGGCCGAGGCGTCGCCGCTCGCGGGGGCATTGGCGACCGCCGGATTCCGACCGACCTCTCGCGGGTTGGTCTTGTCGGCGGCGGACGTACGCCATCTCGCCAAGGATGTCGGTCGACGAGGCGGCCATGCCGGAAGGTGACACGCTTTTCGTCACCGCCCGCGTCCTGAATCGCGCGCTCGCCGGGAAGCGTGTCGCGGCGTTCAAGACGAGCCGCGATCTCGGTGCGGATCCGACCGGAGCGACGATCGTGGGGGCTGAAGCGCGGGGCAAACATCTCCTGATCACCTTCGACGACGGAAGGGTGTTGCACACCCATTTGAGAATGACGGGGAGTTGGCACCTCTACCGTCCCGGAGAGGCGTGGCGACGTCCTTTTTCTCAGGCACGCGTCGCAATCGAAACCGAATCGTGGATCGCGGTGTGCTTCGCGGCGCCGATCGTCGAACTCTTGGCGTCGTCCGCGGCCCTCGCGGCGCATCCCGCCTTGGCCCGACTGGGCCCCGACATCCTCGCGAAGGACTTCGATATCGCATCCGTCGTCGTGGGGCTACGCGCGGCTCCGGGCGCGAGTATCGGAGGACGCCTCTTGGTCCAGCAAGTCGTCGCGGGCATCGGAAACATTTGGCGCTGCGAAACGCTGTGGCGCGTCGGCATCCATCCGATGACGCGGGTGGACGCTCTTTCCGACGTCGCGCTTTCGGGCATGATCGGGCTCGCGCGCAAACTCATGTTGCGGGCGGTCGCCGATCCCTCCGCATCGCCGTCAGGTTCGAGCGTCGCCCGACCCGCGTTCGGCGTCCACGACCGCAGCGGACTTCCATGCCCACGCTGTGGCGATCGGGTCGGTTCGTGCCGGATCGGCGATCCGATCCGACACGCCTATTTCTGCCCGACTTGTCAGCCGGTGCCGAGCGTCACTTCGACTGGTAGCTGAACTGCTGTCCGCCCACCGACGCTTCGAGCATGAGCCCCGAAGGGTTCATGACGAAAACGGCGACGCCGTCGCGGTAGTTCGTCGCGGCGGCCGAGCCCGCCTTGAGGGCGACCGCCGAAACCTGCGCGGTGAACTTGAGGTGACCGTTCTTGAACGAGCGGTAGTCGGTCTCGCCCTCGAAGACGACGATCTCCGTGAAGGACTGACCACCGATTTGGGCGCCGAGGGTCACGCTCGAAACGTCGCAGTAGCCCGCCATCGTGCCGTTCGTGTAGACCTCGCCGCGGCCGTAGGCACCGCCGACGATGAGGCCGCCCTTGCCGATCGACGGGAACACCGCGTACGCCGTCGCCTTGCCGAGGAAGGATTCAAGCGTCGGATCGGCCGCTTTCGCCTTCGCAAGGGCGCGCTTCACATCGTTCGCGAGATCGAGGCGGTCGCCTTCCGTTTTCGGCACCGTGCTGCACGCCGCGAAGGTCAACGCCAAACACGCCATCGCCACCGTCCAGAGTTTCATACGCATGTCGTCTCCCCTTCGGCGGGAGCGACCCGCCGCAGTGAATGTTAGCAAGCGCGCCCGACGCGACTTATCGTGCGAGAGGCAGTCCGGTGTGGGCGGCGAGGAAGGCCCATCGGTCCGCGGCTTCGTCGAGGATCTTGTTCATCGGTTTCCCCGCGCCGTGGCCCGCGTCCATTTCGATGCGGATGAGGCACGGAGCCGGCCCCGCCTGCGCGGCCTGCAACGCGGCCGCGAACTTGAACGAGTGGGCGGGTACGACTCGGTCGTCGGTGTTCGCCGTACTCACGAGCGTCGGCGGATAGGCGGTACCCGCGCTCAGATTGTGCAACGGCGAGTAGGCGCGCAGGGCGGCGAACTCCTTCGGATCGTCCGGGTTCCCGTAATCGGAGATCCAGGCCCAACCGATCGTGAACTTGTGGAACCGGAGCATGTCCATGACGCCCACTCCGGGGAGGGCGCAACCGAAGAGGTCCGGTCTTTGGACGAGGCAGGCGCCCACGAGGAGTCCGCCGTTCGATTCACCCTGAATCCCGAGTTGCGGTGTGGTGGTGAATCGCTCGCCGATCAACCACTCGGCGCAGGCGATGAAGTCGTCGAAGACGTTTTGCTTCCGCGTCTTGGTCCCCGCCGCGTGCCACGCTTCGCCGTACTCGCCGCCGCCGCGGAGACACGCCATCGCGAAGAGTCCGCCCGCTTCGATCCATGCCAGTCGGCCCGCGGAGAACTCCGGGGTGAGGGAGACGTTGAAGCCGCCGTAACCGTAGAGCAGCGTCGGCTTCGGACCTTCGTCGAACGCGCCTCGACGTCCGGCGAGGAAGAGAGGGACGCGCGTGCCGTCCTTCGACGTCACGAACACCTGTCGGGTCTCGAAATTCGCGGAATCGAAGGCGACGTTCGGGGTGCGCCACGACGTGGAGGCACCCGTGGTCGTGTCGTACTTCCAGACGGTCGGCGCGGTGACTTGATTGGCGAACGAGTAGAACGTGGTGTTCGCCTCGCGCTTGCCTCCGAAGCCGCCGACCGAACCGATCTCCGAGGGCAGACGGACGGTTCCCGTCGACCGTCCCGTCGCGAGGTCGGCCGTGACGATTTCGTGTCGCGCGTCTCTTAGGCGACGAAGGAACAACTTCCCGCCGACGCAGGAAGCGGCCTCGAGGGTCGCGTCCGATTCGGGGACGAGCGTCGTCCATGGGGCGTCGAGGCGCGATGCATCGACGACGACGAGGCGTCCGCGCTCGGCGTCTTTGTTCGTAAGCAGGGTAAAGCGATCGCCGTCGTGGGTGACGTAGGCGTGCATCGCCTCCATGTCCGGAGCGAGCGGAACGAAGGGAGTCCCGCCCGTCGGCCCGTTCGCGTCTACGGAGGAGAGGTCCTTCGCCCAGATCGCGTTGTGTCCCGATGCGCCCTGCCATGTTTCGAGAAGAAGCCAGCGACCGTCCCGGGTGACCATGGGGATGAAACCCCAGTCGGGTTTGTCCGGGCGTTCGTAGACGAGCCGATCGGCCGACTGCGGCGTGCCGATCTTGTGGAACCACATCCGTTGATTCTTGTTGGCTTCCGCGAACTTGTCGCCGTCGTTTTTCGGCGCGTCGTAGCGGCTGTAGAAGAATCCGGAGCCGTCGCGGAGCCACGCGGCGGTCGAGAACTTCACCCACTCGATCCGATCGTCGAGGTCTTTTCCCGTCGCCAGATCCTTGACGTACCACGTGGTCCAGTCGGAACCGTTTTCCGCGACGGCGTACGCGAGTCGGCGACCGGTCGGATCCGGTACGAACCCCGCGAGGGCTTTCGTGCCTTTCGACGACCACGCGTTGGGATCGATGACGGTGATCGGTGCGGCCTCCGGCGACGTGGTCGCCTGAAGGACGGGCTGATTGCGCTTGCCGTCGTCCCACGTGAACCACCAACGACCACCTTCTTCGAACGGGGGCGACCAACGCTCGAAACGGATGAGGGATTCGAGGCGCTTGCGGAAGGCATCGCGATGCGGCAATGCGGCGAGGTACGGACGCGTGACGGCGTTTTGACCTTCCGCCCACGCGCGCGTCGCGGGGTCGGCCGGGTCTTCGAGCCACCGATAGGGATCGGCGACCGCGACGCCGTGCAGAGTCTCGACGACGGGGCCCTTCGCCGTGACGGGCGGGGGCGCGAAGGTGGGAAGCGTCACGGTGGAGGATCTCCGGGATTCGGGGAGCGCCGCGCAGGCGGCGAGGCAAAGGAGAACGGGCAGGAGGGTCGTCGCGGTGGAGCGTCGGTTCGAATCGGGGCGCATCGTGCGGGACTCCTTCGGGGCATCGTGATCATATCGGCGGGGAATCCGAAACCCTCCGTCCGATCACCGTGCTACCGTCGCGGCATGCCCCTCTCCAAAGCCCGCATCAAGGAACTGCGCTCCGACGCGCACCATCTCGCCCCGGCCGTCAAGATCGGCAAAGGGGGATTGAGTGATGCAGTGATCGCGACCGTCGACGCGCGTCTGAAGCGCGAAGGACTGGTCAAGGTCGGAACCGCGGATGCGGGGGCCGATGTCGTCGCGACGACGCTCGCCGAACGTCTCGGTGCGGAAGTCGTGCAGGTCGTCGGAAAGACCTGCACGGTGTGGCGCGCGCCGGAATCGGATCAGGACGACGATTGATCCGGGATCGGTCCGCGGAGGATCGCCCGAACGGGTGACGCATCCGCGCCGACGATTTTGAGCGGGAGAGCGATCAACTCGTAGCGACCTTCCGGTACGCCTTCGAGATCGAGTCCTTCAAGAATCGCGACCCCACCGGCGAGCAGCGTCTTGTGAGCGGCGAGTTCCTTCGACTCCATGAAGTCCATCGACGGCGTGTCGATGCCGAGGAGCTTCCACCCGCGCGCGGCGAGTTCTCCCGCCGCATCGACGTCGCAGTGGGCGAAGTCGTGGTGCCAAGCATCGTCGGCGATATGGGGATTCGTGCGCACGAGGAGCCGCTCGTCCTTCGGATCGAGGGCCGCGACGTGGGCGGCACGCAACGGACCCGGCTCCTTCAGGTGAACGACTCTGCACGGGCCGATGTACTTCGCCAAGTCGACGGCTTCGATCGAGGGGGCTCCGTCGATGAAGTGCGACGGTGCGTCGGTATGCGCACCGATGTGAACCGTCGTGCGGATCGTCGAGACGTTGCAAGAGGCTCCCGCGTCGATGCGCATCACCCATTCGCGGGAAAACCGGGTGTCGCCCGGCCAAACGGCCGTGGTTTCGCCGATCGGCCGCGAGATGTCCCAGATCTTCTCAGCGCCCGAGGTTCCACGCATTCGCGATCTCCAAGATGGTGTCGACGGTACGGTCGCATTCTTCTGCGGTCGTGTAGAAATGCGGGCCGATACGAATGCCCGCCTTCGGCCGGTAGTCCACGACGATGTCGCGGCGAATGAGCTCGTCGCACACGCGCTTGCCTTCGGGGACGTCGATCGCCACCGTCGAGCCGCGACGATCGGGGTCCGCCGGGCACGTGACTTTGAAGCCGTAGCCGCGGGCACGATCTTCGATGCGCGCCACGAGCTGCTTGCTCTTCGCACGGATCGCGGGGACGCCGATCTCTCGGATGATCTCGTAGCCGACCTTCGCCGCATGGAGGGTGGGGATGTGCGGCGTTCCGTTGAGGAAGCGGAACTGATCGGCGGCGTATTCGATCTCACCGGTCTCGAAGTTGAACGGGCGCGCGTGCGCCTGCCATCCCGTGTACATGGGTTCGAGCGTCGCGGCGAGATCGGGACGTACGTAGAGATAACCCGCTCCCGGTCCTCCGCAGAGCCACTTCACGGAACCACCGACGGCGAAGTCGACCCCGAGCGCGGTGAGGTCCACCGGTACGGTCCCGGCCGACTGGTACACGTCGAGAATCACCTTCGCGCCGACCTTGTGCGCCTTCTCCGTGATCGCCTTCGCGTCCTGGATGTACGCCGAGCGGAACAGGACGTGCGACATCGGGACGAGAAGCGTCGTTTCGTCGATCGCGTCGAGCATCTTCTGCGTATCGACGACGACGCCGTCGTCGGACGCGACCATGTGCACCCGGGCTCCGACCCGCTTGTGCGCTTCCCACAGGTACATGACCGACGGGAAGTTCATGTCGGAGTAGACGATCTTGTTGCGCTTCCCCGAGAAGTCGAAGCAGGAAGCGAGGATGGCCTCGGCGACCGCGACGTTCTGATGCATCGTGATCGAGCCGTGGGGCGCTCCGAGGATGTCGCAGAGGATGTTGCCGACCGTGATCGGCATCTCCCACCATCCTTCGTGCCATGCCCGCACGCCGCGCGTCGCCCACGTGTCGGCGAAATGGGCCAAACTGTCCCGAACGCCGCGAGGCATGGCCCCGAGAGAGTTCGAAATGAGGTACGTGCTCGTCGAGAGGATCGGGAACTCGTCCCGCCAACGAAGAAGGTCGTCCGCCATGCCCCCGTTCTAACGCGGGGCTACGGGTGGCGCTTGCGGACTTCGATGACCTTGAGGAGGGTTTCGACGCGAGTGAGACGGGGCTGGTCGTCGCGCTGCCGGTAGACGTGGGCGAGGTTGCCCAACATGCGACGGATCGTGTCGTGGACCCCGGCGCGCGCGAACCACTGGTCGTTCATCGGCAGGTTCTGCGCCGCGAGCATGGCTTCGCAGGCCGCCCGGTCGAGGTTCTTGCCGTTGTGATACGCGTCGATGTGGGTGACCCAGCCCGGTTCGGCGTACCCGGCCACGAAGTGGCGGGGGAACGACACGCCGTACACGTCGAGTCCCGCGCGACGTCCGACGAGCACGTAGAGCACCGCGAGCGAGATCGGGATCCCGACCTTCCGGTCGAGAACGAAATCGATGTAGGAATTGGACGGATCGTAGTAGTCCTGCGTGTTGCCCGAGAAGCCTTCTTCGTGAGCCAACACCGCCGTCAGCGACTGGGAGCGCGCGAGAGGTCCGGAAGCGTCGGCGAGACGCGCCTTCACTCTTTTCGCCAATTCCTCCAACCGCGATTTTATTTCTTCGCGGTTCAGAAGAGGATTTTCGGTCTCGGCGAGCATCAGAACCGCCGTCTCGAGATCGATTTCCTCGTTGCCGAGGTAATTGCTCAAAGCCAACGTTGCTTTTCGTGCGAGTATCGAACGCACCGCCGCGCGCGCGCGAACGCGGCGCTTCGCGTCGTCGCCCTGCGACGCCTCCATGAGCGCGTCGAGCGCGGCCTCGCCGAGCTTCTCGAGGCGACCGCGGACGGCTTCCACGACGTCGGGGTTCTCGTCGTCGAGGAGGTCGAGGAGTGCGATGATTTCAGTCAACGTTGATCCCTCGCCGCGTAAGGCGGCTTCGGGTCGTGAAGCCTAACGCTCCGGCGATGGAACACACAATATCCATGGGAAAAACATGGGAAAAACGGCGTGACGAATCGTCGCCGATGTAGGATGCGTCGATGGCGAACATCAAGCAGATCGACGTTGACGCGGCGGAGGGCGAACTCGGTCGTCTCTACTTGGAAGCGCGTCGTCGCGCGGGCCGCGTGTGGAACATCGTGAAGATCATGGGGCTGCGACCGCACCAGCTCGAGGCCTCGATGGCCATGTATCGCGCGATCATGTTCGGCGAGTCGGGACTTACACGCGCCGAACGTGAACTTCTCGCGACCGTAACTTCGTCCGAGAACGCATGTTTTTATTGAATGCACGCGCACGCGCATGATTTCCGGTCGGAAATCGCCAAAACCGAAGAAGAGAAAGCTGACCAGGTCCTGCACGACTGGCGGTCGGCCCCGCTTTCGCCCCGCGAGCGGGCGATTTGCGACTACGCGGCAAAGCTTTGCGGAAAGCCGGGTTCCGTCTCCGCCGCCGATCTCGAACCGCTTCGCGCGGTCGGGCTCGACGACGCGACGATCACGGACGTGGTCCAAGTCGTGTCGAATTTCTGCTACATCAACCGCGTGGCGGAGGGTTTGGGAGTGGATCCCGAATCGTTCATGCCGCCGCGGGACGGTGCGCACGCGGGACCCTGAGCGTTCGGAAGTGACCGCGCCGCAACTCGTTGCGCGGCGCCTTCCTCGTATCATGGGAAACCTTTCGATCCGGGAGCTTCCGATGCCCTCAGCGCTCGCGTTGTTGTTCGCGTGTCTTTCCTTCACCGCCTTCGCGCAGGCTCCGCAGGAGTCGGCGCCCGTTCGCGACGCCGAAGCCGTGAAGAAGATCGAATCGCACGACGCGAAGGTCTACACGCCGTC
>CAIWVZ010000204.1 GCA_903916245.1 uncultured Planctomycetota bacterium
GACGTTTCCGGAGATGTGTTCCTTGATGGTCGCCTCGTCGGGTTCCGCGTTGCGATCGAGAAGGGCCTTCGCCGACATGATGAAGCCCGGGGTGCAGAAGCCGCACTGGGTGGCTCCGCACGTCTCGAACGCCGTCTGCAGCGGGTGCGGCTCGGGGTTCGCCAGCCCTTCGATGGTCGTCACCTTCTTGCCGGCCGCCCACTTCGCGAGGGTGAGGCAGGCGAGGACGGGACGGCCTTCGATATGGACGGCGCAGCAGCCGCATGATCCTTGATCGCAACCGCGCTTCGTTCCGATGAGATCCAACTCGTTCCGCAGGACGTCGAGCAGCACATCGTAGGGACGCACCGCCACCTCGACGGCGCGGCCGTTGACCTCGAACTTGATGACTTCCTTGGACGGGTGGTTCATGGTCGGATTCCGTGAGGCCGACCATCCTACCACCCCACCCGGTGCCGCCCCAACGCCGCTCCCCCGCTTCGGGTAGGGTGAAAGCGTGGTTCCACGCCTCGAATCCGCCGACCTCGTCGCGCGCGCCCGAACCGCCGGTTTCGACGCGGCGGCGGTCCTTTCGCTCGACGCCTTGGCCGACCCTTCCCTTACCCTCTGGCTGCGGCAGGGGTACGGCGGGTCCATGCACTATCTCGACGCCCATGCCGCGGTGCGCGCCGAACCCCGCACCGAATTCCCGAACTTTCATTCCGCTTTGGTGGTCGCGATAGAGTACGGCGACGCCGCCCCCGCCCCCCGGGACCCGACGGTCGGCAACCTGTCGCGCTACGTCGCCGCCGACGACTACCACGTCGTCATCCGCAAACGCCTGCACGGGATCGCGGATGCGATCCGGGCCGACCACCCCGGGGTCGAAACCCGCCCCTTCGTCGACGCCAACCCGTTGAACGAAAAGGTGGCTGCCGCCCTCGGCGGACTCGGGTTCATCGGCAAGCACACGAACCTCATCATGCGCGGTCGCGGTTCGTGGTGCTTCCTTGGAATGATCCTGCTCGGAGCCACCACCGATGCCGCCCCCACACCCGAAAAGGAACGCTGCGGCCTCTGCGTGAAATGCATTCCCGCGTGTCCGACCGCCGCGATCACCGCCCCCTACGTGCTCGACGCGCGGCGCTGCATCTCCTACCTGACCATCGAATGGCGCGGGCTGATCCCACACGAGTTCCGTCGCGCCATCGGCAATCGGATCTACGGCTGCGACGACTGTCAGGAAGTGTGTCCGTGGAATCGCTTCGCCCACCGCGGCCCAAAAGATCCGTTCGTGCCGAAGAGCGTGGTGCAAGGCGTGCCGCTACGACGTTGGGCCGCTCTCGGAGAAGACGGTTTCGCGAACACGTTCGCCGACTCCGCCGTCGGTCGCGTCGGATGGTCGACATTCCTGCGCAACGTTTTGATCGCCGTCGGCAACTCCGCCGAC
The DNA here is from genome assembly GCA_903916245.1 of uncultured Planctomycetota bacterium. GTDB lineage: Bacteria > Planctomycetota > CAIWVZ01 > CAIWVZ01. The sequence continues at coordinate 1,430 of CAIWVZ010000204.1, forward strand.
CCCGGACTGTTGGACGTCGCCGTCGCACGCCTCGTCGATGCGGATCCGGTCGTGCGCGGGACCGCCGCATGGGCGGTCGGTGAAATCGGCGCCGCCTCGCCCCCCGCGATCGCCGCGTTACGCACGGCGGCCGCATGCGAAACCGACGCCGAAATCCTCGAAGAAATGCGCCGTGCGCTCGATGCGCTAACCTCCTCCCATGCGTCGGCGCACCCCTGACGGACACCCCCGTCACCTCACCTACTGCACCAACGTTCACCCCGGAGAAACACCGGAAGACATCGCCGACGTCCTCCGGACGACCGCGGTGCCCGTGATGCGGTCGGTCTTCGGCGACGACGAAATACCGCTCGGACTTCGGCTCGGCGACACCGCCGTCGACGCCCTGATGACCGACTCCGCGCGCGCCGACGCTTTCGACGCGACGCTGCGGGAACTCGGGGCGCGTCCCCGCACGCTGAACGTTTTTCCGCAGACGACGTTCCAACGCGACGGACTGAAACGCGACGTGTATCTCCCGTCGTGGTCGCTGCGCTCGCGGTTTTCCTACACGCTCGCCGCCGCGCGCCTCCTCGCGGGATGGCTCGACGACGGCGACCCCTTCGGCACGTTGTCGTCGGTGCCGATCGGGTGGCGCGACGGCACCTCCTCGGCTGCGGCGGCCACGTTCCTCGGCCTCGCCGTGATCGAACTGGCGCGCCTCGAGGAAGAAACGGGGCGTCGCATCGCGATCGCGTTGGAGCCCGAACCAGGATGCGTGTTCGACACCGCCTCCGACGCGGCGGCTTGGTGGAATCTTCATCTTCGCCCGGAGATGAAACGCCTCCACCTCGGCGAGGCCGTCGTCGCTCGCCACCTCGGCCTCTGCTACGACACCTGTCATGCGGGCGTCGCATTCAACAGCCCGACCTCCGACGCCCGCCTCCTCGCCGCGGCGGGCATTTCCGTCCACAAGGTTCAACTTTCCTCGGCACCGGTGCTGCGGTACGCCACACCGTCGGATCTCGACCCGCTCCTCGCGCTCGACGAACCCCGTTTCCTTCACCAAACCCGCATCCGCGCCCACGGTTCGCCCGAAGTTCCGTCCGAATCAACCGCCTCAGGCTCCGCCCCGCAAGAAACGACGGATTCGAGGCGAGCCATGCTCGCCTTCGACGATCTCCCCGACGTCCGCGCGGCGAGAGATCGCGGGGAACTTCCGACTTCCGGCGAGGCGCGCTGCCATTTCCACGTGCCCATCCACATCGCCCGGACGCCGCGATTCGAAACGACGCGCCCGACCCTGATCGACGCCCTGTCGGCGTTTCCCGACGTGCCCCACCTCGAAGTCGAGACCTACACCTTCGACGTCCTCCCCCCCGAACTCAAGGCGGGGGGCGTTGCCGCCATGATCGCGGAGGAACTTCGATTCGCCGATTCCGTGATCGATCGTCGCTGAAGCATCGCGTCCCCGGTTGACCGTCCCGCCCCGCGCCCCGAGAATCGCGGCTCCATGCCCTCCCCACTGGAAGTCGTCGAACAGGCACGCGTTTTCAAAGACACCTTCGAACAGCGTTGGTCTCTGCCGTGGCACGGAGATACGACGACCGGATCGGTGTGGCGACACAAACTCGTCTACCTGCTCGCGGAACTCCCGAGCCCACTGTTCGACGAGGTCATGGTGCTGCTTCTCGAAGATCCCTCCTTCGCGCTCCGCGGCATCGCTCTGCATCTCATCCGCATGCGCGGTGCGCGCCAATTCCTCGACGCGACGTGTCTCGCACTGTCGGATCCGTCGATCAACGTGCGCGCGGTCGCGGTCGCGGCACTCGGTCAGTTCGGCGGCGATCGTCCGCTCGAAGCGTTGCTCGAGATCAAAGACGGCGACCACGCCGAAGTCCGCAAAGCCGCGGTCGAAGCGTTCAAGCGCATGCGCGACACGCGGTCGATCCCGTTGCTTTCGCGGTGGGCCGGTCGCGTCGGCGAACACGAACCCCTGCGCAAGGCGGCGTGCGAAGCCCTCGGCGCGATCGGCGACGAAGCGGCGATTCCGCTCCTTCAGCGCGTCATCGTCGACGACTCGGTGGCGGACGACGTGCGCGGCGAAGCGGCGCGCTCGCTCGGATTGATCGGTGGCGCGGAAGCGCTGAAGCATCTCGAAGCCGGATTGTCGAGCGCGCGCGCCTGGGTCCGCGCTCATTCCGCCGAAGGTCTCGGACTCATGGGCGCCGTGTCGATGGTCGAGCGCCTCAAGACGATGATGGACCCGCCCGAGCCTTGGATGGTCCGCACCTTCGCGATCGAAGCCGTGGCCCGACTCGGCGGCCCCGACGTCTTCGACTCGCTGATGCGCCACGCGAAAGACCCCGAAATCCGCATTCGCGGCAGCGTCTGCGTCGGCCTCGGGTTCGTCGGCACGCCGGACGCCCAACGCACCCTGAAGACCTTCCTCGCCGACGGCGATTGGGGCATCCGTATCCAAGCGCTCGAACAACTGTCCCGCGCATCGGGCCGCGATTTCGGCTTCCGCGTCGAAGACCACAAGGACACGCTGAACCTGAAGGCCGTCGAGGCCGCCGTCAAAGCCGCGTCCGACTACGAGCCCTGAGACTCCGCGGGTCGGCGTTGCTATCCTCCGCGCCGAGGTGTGGCATGCCCTACGACCCGTCCGTGATCGAGCCCAAGTGGCAGGAATACTGGGACCGCAACAAGACGTTCAAGACCGAGGACGGCGGTTCTCGTCCGAAGTACTACGTCCTCGACATGTTCCCGTATCCGTCGGGGGCCGGTCTCCACGTCGGACACCCCGAGGGCTACACGGCGACCGACATCCTCGCGCGTTGGAAGCGCATGAAGGGCTTCAACGTCCTCCATCCGATGGGTTGGGACGCGTTCGGATTGCCCGCGGAACGCGCCGCGGTCCGCGACGGCATCCATCCCGCGATCATCACCAAACGCAACGTCGACAACTTCCGACGTCAGATCAAGCGCCTCGGATTTTCCTACGACTGGGATCGCGAAGTCGACACGTCGAGCCCCGACTACTACCGATGGACGCAGTGGATCTTCCTGCGACTGCATGAACGCGGGCTGGCCTACCAGGCGTCGATCCCCGTGAACTGGTGCCCGGCGCTCGGCACCGTGCTCGCGAACGAAGAGGTGAAGGACGGTCGTTACGTCGAAACCGGGGACCCCGTCGAGAAACGGATGATGAAGCAGTGGATGCTGCGCATCACCGCCTACGCCGAACGCCTCGTTTCGGACCTCGACCTCGTCGATTGGCCCGAACCCGTCAAGAAGATGCAGCGGGAATGGGTCGGCAAATCCGAAGGCGCTGAAATCACCTTCGCCGTCGACGGCCACGCGGGACGCACCTTCACTGTGTTCTCGACGCGCCCCGACACGCTCATGGGCTCGACCTTCTGCGTCCTCGCCCC
>CAIWVZ010000205.1 GCA_903916245.1 uncultured Planctomycetota bacterium
GAACGCCGCACGAAGGCGTTCCGATGGTCGAGCTCTATCACAAGTACGTCGGCCACGACAACAACCGCGATTGGTTCATGGCGACACAGAAGGAAACCCGCGCCACGATCGAGGGCATCCACCGCCGCTGGCGCCCCCTCGTCGCTCTCGATCAGCATCAGATGGACTCGGACGGTGCCCGCATGTTTCTCCCGCCGTATCAGGCCCCGTGGGACCCGGCGATCCGAGAGGGCGTCGTCGCACGCACGCGGGAACTCGGCGCGGCGGTCTTTTCGGCGCTCGCGATCAAGGCGCGTGAAGGCGTCGTCACGGATACGCTCTTCGACGCCTGGTCGCCCTCGCGCTCCGCACTCCCCTACCACGGCGGTGTCCGCTTCCTGACGGAGATCGCGTCGGTACGTTTTGCCTCGCCGATCGACGTCAAGTCGACGCGCGCTCGCGGAGGCGTCACGTACGAGGGCCCTTGGAGCCTCGGCGACATCGTCATGTACAACAACGATGCCGCACTCGCCGCCATGGGGCATGTCGCCCGCAATCGACGCGCGTGGTTGGCCGCCTACGCGACGGAACTTTGGGACGCGCGGCGTGGCGTCGGCCCCAAGGGAATCGCCGCCCCCCACGACGGGATTCTCATCAAGCGCTCGGCGGATCGGGGCTTCGCACGGAATACGCTGCTGCGCGTCCTTCGTACGGCGGACGTCGTCGTCGAGGAGATCACCACGACCCCATCCGTCGGCGCGGCCCCGGACGCACCGACACCGGGAGATTGGTTCGTGCCGCAGGCGCAGCCCTACTTCGCCGCCGCGGCCTCCCTCGTGGTGAATCGCCCCTATCCCGATGTCTTCAATGCCGACGGCTCACGCCGTCCGCCCTACGACGTCACCGTCAACCACCTGCCGACCCTGCTCGGCGTCACGTGCATCGATCTCCGCGGAAGACGGGAGCCCGCGATCGTCGCCGCTCTCGCGCCGGCCAACCGCCGTCCCGTCGAAGCCCTCCCCGATGCGCCGGAGAGCTTCGCGAAGGACGACCCCGTCGCCGAAGGTCTCGCCGATGTGGTCGCAGCGGCGTCGAAGGGCGGATTGGCGATTTATCGCAACACCGAGCCCCATATGCCCGAGGGGTGGATGCGCTGGTGGTGCGATCATCACGGCATCCGGTTCCGGTCCGTCACCGATCGTGACTTGGTCGACGGACTTCGCTCCGCATCCACGAACGACCCGTCACCGCTGCGGGTACTGGTATTTCCGGGACAAAGCGACGCGGCTCTTGCAAGAGGACCGACGTCGCGGCTCCTTCCACCGTCATTCCGCAGCGGTCTCGGTCAAGGCGCCGACTCCGCGGGAGATACGGTCAAGGCGTGGGTGGAAACCGGAGGTCATCTCGTGACGTTCGGCGCGTCCGGCGCGTGGGCCGTCCGCACCTTCGGACTACCGCTCCGCAACGCTCTCGTCACTGTCGAGAAGAGGATCGCGGTTCCGGGAACCGCGCTGCGGCTCGAACTGCGACGCGACGACCCGATCACTGCAGGAATCCCGTCGACCATGGTCGCTCTCGTCGACAAGCCCATCGGATGGGAACCGACCACGTCGACCCCGTCGATCGAGATGGTGCCCCTCGCGCGCTACGTCGCCCGCATCGGCGATGGTGGGGCCTCTCGGCCCACTTCGGCGTC
>CAIWVZ010000206.1 GCA_903916245.1 uncultured Planctomycetota bacterium
CGTCGACGCCGCGAACGGGCGGCCGCGCGTCTCCTTCTCCGGGACATCCGAAACGCACCCGGGAAGCCTCAACGCGACTCCGGCGGTGACCCGCGCCTGCGTGCTCTACGCGTTGCGATTGCTCGTCGACGAACCCCTGCCGTTGAACGAGGGCTTCCTCGAAGCCGTCGACCTCGACGTCCCGCCGGGTTTGTTGAATCCGACGTTCGATCCGGATCCCGCCCGTTGTCCCGCGGTCGTCGCCGGAAACGTGGAAACGTCGCAACGCGTCGTGGACGTTCTGGTCGCCGCGTTGGGAATCGGAGCGCAGAGCCAAGGCACGATGAACAACGTGACCTTCGGCCATGCGGGAGGTTCGCACTACGAGACGATCGGTGGGGGATCGGGGGCCACCCGTGACGCCGACGGCGCTTCGGGGGTTCAGGTGCACATGACGAACACGCGCATCACGGATCCCGAAACTCTCGAGATGCGTCATGCCGTGCGTCTCTTGCGTTTCGCGTTGCGGGCGAACTCGGGAGGTCGCGGACGTCACCGTGGGGGAGACGGACTCGTTCGTGTCTACGAGTTCCTCGCACCGGTCACCGTGTCGATTCTCTCGCAACGTCGCGCCGCGGGCCCGGAAGGCGCCGACGGAGGCGCATCCGGCCTCCCCGGACGTCAGTACGTGCGCCGCGTCGACGGACGGGTCGAATGGTTGTCCGGAATGGTCACGTTCGAAGCGGGTGCGGGCGACGTGCTGACGGTCGAAACGCCGGGCGGCGGCGGTTTCGGCTCGATCGACTAGGTCGACACGAGGAAGACGCCGCCCGTCGCCACGATCGTTCCGACGACGGTGGTCGCGGTGGGACGCTCTCCGAGCATGAACCAAGCGACGGGAATCGAGAAGATCGGCGGCGTCGCGAGGAGAGTGGCGGCGATGCCCGCTGGGAGGGAGCCGACCGCGACCTGCATTCCCAAGATGCCGAGGTAGGTGCCGAGCACGGTGGGGATGAGCGTGAGCCGCCATCCTTCGCGTGAACGCAGAGCGGCGGTGTCGTCGAGCGGCTGACGTCGAACGACCGCGAGGAGCAGCATCGCCGCGGTGGCCGCGAGGAGTCGGAGCATGGCGGCGAACATGGGGCGTTCGAGAGCCGCGACGCCTTCGGCCGCGCGTAGGGCGGGGGCGGCGGCATCGAGCAGTTCGAAGGCGCGTCGGTTGAGGACGACACCGACCGCTTGGCTCGCCGCCGACCCGAGGCCGAGAAGGATTCCGGTCTTGACGTCGCGACGTTCGAACGTCGACGGATCGAACGCCATCCCGCGCACCGTGGCGCCGCGCGGGCGCGACGTCGTACTCTTCGAACGGGACCACGTCGCGAGCGAGACGCCGCCGGCGACGAGCAGCGCTCCCGCGAGATTTCCGACGGTCGGCCGCTCGTCGAGAGCCGCGAATCCCAACGCCATCGTGAAAAGCGACGATGTCTGATAAAGGACGAGTGCCGTGGTCGGTCCGAGATGTCGGAGGCTGCCGAGATAGCAGGTGTCGCCGATCGCGAGGCCGATGACTCCAGAAACGGCGAACCACGCCGTCGAGGCGCCGCCGAGCGTCGGCGGTCCGCCGCCGAACGCGAGGACGACCGTCAGAAGGAACAGCACGCCCGCCACGGTCGACTTGAAGATGTTGATCTGACGGCTGCCGAACGCGCGTACGGACTGCGTCAGCAGCGTCGACGAGACCGACCAAATGGCCGCGGACCCGAGCGCCGCGGCGGCACCGATGACCGGGCTCATGCCGGTTCGGTGGGGCGACGGATCGGAACCTTGTTGAAGTTCTCGTCGACGCCGACGTAGACCACTTCCGCGTCCGTCACGAGGACGTCGCTGCCGGGGGATCGGTAGCGTTCGGCGCGAACGGTGACGCGCACCGTGATCGACGTGTTCCCGAGTCGTTCGACGTCCGTATAGAAGGAAACGATGTCGCCGACGTAGACCGGTTGGCGAAACTGAACTTCCTTCATCGACACGGTGACGACTTTCGGGGCACCGAAGGCGCGTGCCGCGAAGGCGCCCGCCTGGTCGATGTAGGACAGGATCACGCCGCCGAAGATGGTGCCGTGGGCGTTCGTGTCCTTCGGCATCATCGCGACCCGGATGGCCGGCATTTGGGGGGGCGTCGTCATGGAAGACCCTAACGCCCCCGCCGCGGGGGAGCCAAACCCGCCGCTAATCCGCTTCGATCACGAGAGGCGGCGTCGTTCGCCACCGACCGCGGGTGAAGTCGGGGAATTTTTGGGGCGCCGAGCCTTGTTCGGCGGATGCCCGGGACAGCGGTGTGACCGCGCTCCACGCCGCCGCGTCGTAGACCGATTGATCGAGCGGTTTCCCTTTCATCAGGCACTGTTGGACGCGCCACAGCATGACGAAGTCCATTCCACCGTGCCCGCCGTGTTTGGCCGCCACTTCGCCGACTTTCTTCCACATCGGGTGGTCGAAGGCTTCGAACCACGGCTTCATATCCAAATCCCAGCCGTGGGAATTCGAACGCTTCGCGCCCGGCTTCATCTTCGCCCGGACGCCGGCCGGCAGTTCTTCGGCCGGGACGTCGAGCGCGATGCGATTCGGGAAGCCGCCGAACGCGCCCTTGGTTCCCTGCAGGTAGTTGTGGCGGCTGTAGGGACGCGGCGAGGTCTCGTCCCACTGGACCATGATCGTGCGACCGGAGGCGAGTTTGACGAGCGACGTCGACAGGTCGCCGCATTTCCACTCGCGAATCGCGTTCCATTTGTGGTCGGGCGGGAAGTTCGCCTTCGCGAACAGCGCGCGTCCACGAGCCGGAGTCGACATCGCGACGAGGTGATCGAAGGCGTCTCCACGGTTCACGTCCATGTAGTGGGCGACGGGTCCGAGACCGTGGGTCGGATAGAGATTGCCTTGATCGGTCGCGTAGTGCGGCGTGCGCCACGATCCCGTTCCGTGATCCACTTCGAACATCTGACCGCGAAGATCGTGGATGTAGGCCGCTTCGCCGTGGAGCAGTTCGCCGAGCACGCCTTTGCGGACCATGTTGAGCAACATGAGCTCCTCGCGTCCGTAGTTGACGTTCTCGAGCATCATGCAGTGACGGCCCGTCGATTCGGAGACGTCGACGAGTTGCCAGCATTCGTCGAGCGTGAGTGCCGCGGGGACTTCGACGAACGCATGCTTGCCCGCCTTCATGGCGGCGACCGCCATCGGCGTGTGCAATTCCCAAGGCGTCGAGATCACGACCGCGTCGATGTCCGCCGATTCGAGCATCGACTTCCAAGCGTCCGGATTGCCGTCGGCACCCCACGCCTTCGGAGTCCTTCCGGACTTTTTCGCAGCGTTGTCGACCGCCGACTTGAGCGAAGGCGCGTGGGTGTCGCAGATCGCGGTGACCGACGCGCCTTCGAGCATGAGCATCGTGTCCACGTGGCCCGAACCGCGGGCGCCGACTCCGATGAAGCCCCAACGCACGCCGGAAAGCGGAGCGGCGGCGAAGACGGGGGAGGGAGATGCCGCGGCCGAACGATCGGCGCACCCCGCGACGGCGAGGGCGGCTCCTGCGAGCGTGGTGGTCTTGAGGAAGGAACGGCGGTCTTGGGTCATGGGGCGGCTCGCCGACGCGGTCGACGTCGGTAGCGCGATTAGAAACCCCGAAAAACGTTCTGTCCACGGACGGAGCCCCGCGTCCGTCGACGCGGCCGTCGTGGAAAGGAAGGATGAGAAGAACGACCGGAAGGCGTTCGAGCGGGAATGCGTTCCTACTTGACGGGCGCGGAAGCGATCGTGAGGAGCGCACGGCGCGCGGTGTCGTCGAAGCGAAGAGCGAGGGAATCGGTGCGCACAGGCTCGGTCGGCGACGTCGATGTCGCGCGCGCCATGGTGACGGACGTCGCGAACGCCTGCGTCGGGAGCAGGCGATCCCATTCGGCGCGCGGTAGCAACCCCGCCTCGCCCGAGCGTCCGCGGAGAGCTGCGGCGACGAGAAGGGCGAAGTCGCCGAGCGAGCACGCGACGGCGCCGTCGGCGTCGACGACGACGGTGTTCATGTCGAGGGGCCCCGCGAGTTCCCGACGCACGACGACGTCGAAGGACAGTCCCGTCGCCGCTTCGACGGCCGCGACGGTCGTCGGTTTCGCGGGTCGCGACGCCGACGCCGCCGAGCCCGTCGACGGGATGCGGTTCGCGGCGACCAAGCGCGCGACGACCGCGTCCACGACGAGGCGACCCGGGAGGACGACGCGTGCCGCTTCGAGGTCGCGCGGGGAAACGTCGGCCGTGGTGGCGATGGCGGTGATCCCCGACGGACCGACGGCCACGACGCCGAGCGGGCGCGTCGATCCGGGGGGCGCGGACGTGTCGAGCAGAGACGCTTCGACGGGGGGCGGGGCGGGCGTCGGGCGTCCGAGGAAATCTCGATGGAATTTCCAGAACGCGTCGCCGAGCGCTTCGAGCAGGGCGAGGGGCTGATGCCCGACTCCGGGGACTTCCGTGTAACCGTGCGGAATGCGCAGGCCGTCGAGGCGTTCGTGCAGAAGGCGCGAGTAGTCGGCGGTCTCGTCGCGGGCGCCGACGACGATGCGGAGAGGGCGCGTGCGGATGGAGTCGGCCCACGGATCCGCGAGATGCCACGGACTGAAGGCGCGGAAAACGTTCATGTCTCCACCGTAGACACGCTTCAGAAGCGCGTCGCGACCGACGGGACCCGTACGTCGCGTTTCGAAATCCGGATGGAGCGGCCCTCCGGCGAGCATCGACACCGCTCCGAACAGGTGGGGATTGCGGAAGCCCAAGTGACCGGCTCCGTAACCGCCCATGCTGAAGCCTTCGAGGATGCGCCCGCGCGGGGAGGGAATGGTGCGCCAATCGCGGTCGACGAGTGGAAGCAGTTCGCCGAGGAAGACCGACTCGACCGACGGCCCGCCGTTGCGCGCGTCGAGCCACATGCCTTCGGGAAGTCCCCAAGGAAAGACCACGATGAGGTCCGGAATCTTTCCCTCACGGACGGCGGCGTCGAATCGGCGGGCGAGCTGGGGCACGCCGTCGATGCCTCCCCCCGAGCCGTGGAGCCAGTAGAGGACGGGGAATCGTCGGTCCTTTTCGCGGGCGTACGCGGGCGGCAGCCACAAGTGGAAGCCGACTTCCGCGCGGGCGACTTTCGATGTGAAGACCCGGCGCGACAAACCCGGAGCGCGCTTTTCCACCGGCATCCATGGGTTCGGCTCCGCCTCGCCTTGCGCCGCCGAAGTCGACGTGATCAGGGCGAGGGAGAGAAGTGTGGCGAGGGCGAAGAGGCGGCGCATCGTGGGGGCTCTCCGAGTGTATACGCCGGGTGGGGGGCGGGATTCCGGTCGCGGACGAAAGCGGCGCGCCTCCCGCGCGTTGAAAAGAGCACCCGCCGATCCGCGGGCGGACTTTTCCCATGCTCCAAGCGTCGACGATCTTCCGAGTGTCCCTATTGGCCGTCCTTGTACTCGGATTCGCTCCGACGCCTTTCATGCCGTCGCTGTCGGCTCAGGAGTCCCGCCCTTCGACGAGTCGGGCTCCGACCGTCTCCGTGGTGCTCGGTCGCCCGACGGATCGCTCGGTCGCCGTGAACTTGACGTCGAATCGGCGCGTTCGGGCGCAGGTGGAATACGGCAAGTCGCCGACGGCGTTGGACAAGAAGTCGGCCGCCGTCGATCTCGAACCGGGCGCTCCCGCCGAAGTCGAGCTCGTCGACCTCGTCCCGAATGCGGCGACCCACTATCGCGTGCGTTGGACGTCGGCGGGCAACGGCGAGTCCGTCGCCTCCGCCGTGTCGGATTTCATGACGCAGCGTGCGAAGGGATCGACGTTCACGTTCGGTGTTCAAGGCGACTCCCATCCCGAACGCGCGGGCAAGATGTTCAACGCGGGCCTCTACCGAGAGACCCTCGGTCAAGTCGCGGCCGGCAACCCCGATTTCTATATCGCCCTCGGGGACGATTTCAGCGTCGATCGACTGATCGAGCGCAAACAGGTGAACGAGGCGTCCGTCGCGCGGATCTACGAAGATCAGCGCAACTATCTCGCCGTCGCCGGACACACCGTTCCGATCTTCCTCGTCAACGGCAACCACGAGCAGGCGGGACGCTGGATGCTCGACGGAACTCCGAACAACATCGCGGCGATCGCGGGCCGAACTCGCACGAAGTTCTTCTCTCTCCCCGCGCCGGACCACTTCTATACGGGAGATCCGGAAGTCGTCGAACACGTCGGGCTCCTTCGCGACTATTACGCGTGGACGTGGGGAGACGCGCTCTTCGTCGTCCTCGACGCCTATTGGCATTCGAAGGTTCCGGTGGATCACGAAGTGACGGGCCGACGTCAGCGGGGTGAGGACGCCCCGCGCGGCGAGGATGCCCCGCGTGGCGGCGGGCGTCAGCGCGATCTGTGGGAAGTCTCGATCGGCGACGCCCAGTACGCGTGGTTCAAGAAGACGCTCGAAGCGTCGAACGCGCCCTACAAGTTCGTTTTCTGCCACCACGTGCTCGGAACGGGGCGCGGAGGGGTCGAGCAGGCGGATCTCTACGAATGGGGCGGCAAGGATCGCCGAGGCCGTGATCAGTTCGCCGAGAAGCGGCCGACGTGGGAACTCCCGATCCATCAAATGATGGTGAAGCACGGAGTCAGCATCTTTTTTCAGGCGCACGACCACATCTACTGCATGCAGGAGAAGGACGGAATCGTGTATCAGTCGACGCCGAATCCCGCCGACAACACGTATACGGCCTTCAACGCCGCCGCCTACAAGACCGGCGTGAAGCACCCGAATTCGGGCCATCTGCGCGTAATGGTGTCTCCGAAGGAAACGAAGGTCGACTACGTGCGCGCGGTGCTTCAAAAGGACGAGAACGCCGAGCGGAAGAACGCGACGATCGCGCATTCGTACACGGTGTCGCCGAAGGTCAAGGCGGAAACTCCGAAGTAGTCGCGGCGGTCCGTCGGAGTTTCTCGGGGCCCGCGGGACGTCGGGGGCGGTATCGGCGTCTCAACGGGTGCATGACACCCTTCACGTTCGCGCCGATGACCGGCATTCCCACCGACGACGTCGTGAGTTCCGTGGCGGGGGCCCGTGTTCGCCTCGGCGACACGTCGCTCGACGTCGCCGCGTCCATGGACGCAGCCGAACTCGCGTTCCGCCTCGGTATCGATACGGACGCCGCCGAACGCCTGGCCGCCGCGTTCGAACTGACGCGACGTCGGATGGAATCTCCGTTGACGCCTCGGGCGTCGGCGGTGACGCCGTCCGCGCTTTTCGCCCACCTCGGAGCGCAACTCGCGGATCTCCCTCACGAAGTATTCATGGCCGTGGTGGTCGACGCACGGCATCGACTCGTGGCGGTGTCGACGGTCTCTCAGGGTGTTCGCACGGCGAGTCTGGTGCATCCGCGTGAATTTTTCCGTCCCGCGCTCATCCACAACGGAGCGGCCGTCATCGCGGTCCACAATCATCCGAGCGGAGATCCGCAGCCGAGCGACGACGACGACGTGGTGACGGATCGACTCGCGCGCGCGGGCGACCTTCTCGGTCTTCCTTTGATCGATCATCTCGTGATCGCGGGGCGACGCTTCTACTCCTATCGCGAGCACATGCGCTCCGACGTGCTTCATGTTCCCGCGATCGGCGGCGCATCGCTCGCCCGTAGCTCGGAAGCGTCCTATGATGTGGGCATGGCGCCGCTCCGCTTCCGCTCGCGACCGTTCACGCCTCCCGACGCATGGTGCTTCTACACCGGCCGCAGCGGGCGCGGCGCGTTGGTCCTCGCGGGGGACGCTCTCGTGAAGGTCGTCCTGCCGTCGGCGCCCGATGCCCTCGGACGCGCCTTGGCGGACGTCGCCGTACCGCGCCGCCCCGCGGTTCCACCCGCAACGTGGAAACCCGTGATCGACGCCCTCGAGACGTACTTGCGCGGAGACGCCGGCATCGATCCGGCGAACTTCGACGTCCTCTTCGCCGTTTCCGGGCTGACGCCTTTCGTCGAGAGGGTCTACGACGAACTGCGTGCGGTCCCACGCGGCTCGACCGTGACCTACGGCGAACTCGCGCGGAGTGCCGGGCGCCCCGGCGCCGCCCGCGCCGTCGGCGGCGCGATGGCACGTAATCCGTTTCCGCTCTTCGTTCCTTGCCACCGCGTTTTGGCGTCGGGAGGGGCGATCGGGGGATTCAGTGCCGACGGTGGCCTCGACTACAAGCGAAAACTCCTCGCTCTCGAAGGGGTCGAACTCCCGGGTAGCCGTCGGGTCGAAGGGGGACGCCCCGGCTGTTAGCCTCCCTGACCGTGTTCGCGATCATCTCGGACCTTCACGCCAACATCGAAGCGCTCGGCGCCGTCCAAGCGGACATGGCGTCCCTCGGGGTGACGGAATGCGTGTGCCTCGGCGACGTGATCGGCTACGGGCCGAACCCGCGCGAGTGTCTCGACATGGTTCGGGGGTGCTCGTTCATCCTCCGTGGGAACCACGAGGACGGCCTCCTCAATATCGCCGAGGACTTCAATCCGCGTGCACGCCGCGCTCTCGAGTGGACCCGCTCCCGACTCAGCGCGCCCGAATTCCCCAAGGAGGCGAACTACGCCTATTGGGATCAGATCGACAACTTCGAAACGACCCACGAGCGTGACGGGATGCTGTTCGTCCACGGTTCTCCGGCCGACCCGATTTGGGAGTACGTTCTCCCCGAGTGGGGCGACGAACCCGCGATCATGGACGCGCTGTTTCGATCGTTTCCGCATCGCGCGGCTTTCGGTGGGCACACCCATGTACCCGGCATGTTCGCTCCCGGTCTCGGGTTCCGCGCGGCGAAGGATCTGCCGGAAGTGGTGACGTTGCCGGCCCGCGCATTCGTGAACGTCGGATCCGTCGGACAGCCGCGCGACGGCGACAAGCGGTCCTGCTACGTCGTCGTCGACGGCGACACCATTCGTTTCCGCCGCGTCGCGTACGACATCAACACGACGGTCGCGAAGATTCTCGCGATCCCGGAACTCGATCCATTCCTCGCGCGCCGCCTCACGGCGGGTGTCTGAAATCTACGACTA
>CAIWVZ010000207.1 GCA_903916245.1 uncultured Planctomycetota bacterium
CTCCTGTTCGAGCTTGCCGAGACGATCCCGGAACCGTCCGTACGCGTCGTCGGGCGTCCCGTACTCGGCACCTTCGCGATTTTGGAATTCTTCGAACGACCGCATGGCGTTGCGGTGGTTCGTCACCGCACCGTTGTAGATCGCCTTGACGGTGTCGTGGGCGCCGCGGATGTCCTCGCGATAGCGACGTTCGAATTCCGCTTGGTACTTGTCGCGGATACCGTTCACGAATGTCGCGACCTTGACGCCGTCTCGACCCGTATACGAGATTTCGAAGTGGTCGGGGCCGAGCTTCTGCGGCACCAACTTCACCTTCAAGTTCTTGATCACGCGATCCATCAGGCGGTTGTACTCGCGCTGATCGCCGCGTCGGTAGCCTTCGTCGACGTCGACGCGCTCGATCAGATCCTCGAGGAAGTCCGCGCGTCGGATATCGAGATCGATCGACGTCAAAATCTGCTTGTGCGGAATCGGGAGGCCGATCCCCTTGAAGAACATCCCGACGGTTTCGGGGTCTTCGACGCGTACCAGGGTCACCGCCTCGTATTGGGCGGGAATCAGGAACGCCGCCCCCGTTCCGAGGATCGTCACGGCGAGAAACACGAGCAGGATCGACCCGAAACGTCGTTGGACGACGCCGAGGAGGTCGAGCATTCCGCTGTCCGTGTCGTTCTGTGCCGTTTCCATGATGGTCAGGGCCCGTAGTACCCGCCGTACCGGTAGATGTCCTCACCCTTCAGGATGCGGAGTGCGCGGTCGGTCTGTTCGATGGTTGACGAAATCTGGAAGAGTCCCGTGAACGGGACCGCCACGCCGGTGAGGATGCGGTTCAAATGGCCCCAGAACGTCGGCGGAACGTAAACGATGTCGTTCGGCCGAATCTGAATGTTGCCGCCCGTGTACCCGCCGACGAGCATTTCACGCACGTTGACCACCCGAACCTGTGGCCGACGGGGGTCGCCGCGAATGACGCGCACGTTGCACTCGTCTTCGAGAAGACTGGACGGGCTACCCATTTGGACCCACACGTCGAAGAGTGTGGTGTCGCCGCGGTACGGGATCGCCCGCACGACGTAGCCGCCTCCGCGGGGGTCCATCGCCGCCGCGTAGAACTTCTTCGAAACGATGCGACCGATCGACACCGACACGTTCGGTTCCTTCAGGTAGGTCGTCAACTTGTTTTCGAGTTTGCGGGCCACCTGATCGGTCGTGAGGCCGGCGATCATGACGTCGCCGATCATTTCCATGGTGATCCGCCCCTCGATACCGACGGAGAACGCGCCGGTGAACTCCGGGGCGCCGTCGACCTTGATCACCACTTCGTCACCGAGCCCGAACGTGAAACGGGCCTCGTCGTTGTCGGAGGGATAGAGGTCGCCGAAACCCTTGGTGTTGGCGTCGGGACCGAGCTCCGCGTAGGTGCTCGTGGGGCCGTTGGTCGCGCAACTGCAGAGCAGGGCCACCAACGTGGCCATGCAGACGTGCAATGCAAACCGTGTCATCCCCTTCATTCCTCCGGAGGGGCCCCGCACAGGGGCTTCCATACACTTCGGCAGATCCGACGGGGCGGCGAAAGTCGCCCCGAAAAGACCGCTTCGGGGTATCTTCGACCGATTCCGGGTCCGGGATTGAACCCCGCGGCGTCGGACACAACCCCATAAACCGCAATAGGATAGCACGAGGCCCCTCGGCCGGTCGAAGCCGGGACGACGGGGCGCTCAGGTTTTTTCGGGAATCGTGTCGGAAAGTCCTTCAGGACTTGGTGCGAGAGAGCGGCTCGACGGAGGCTTCCCACAGGTTGAACTTCAGAATCGCCCACAGGGCCGGGATCCCGTCCTTCCAACCGATCTTCTTGCCCTCGCTGAAGTCGCGACCGCTGTAGGAAATCGGAACTTCGTAGATCCGCGCACGCATGCGAGCGACCTTCGCGGTGATCTCCGGTTCGACGCCGAAACGGTTCGTCTTGAGATTCAACCGCTGCACCACCTCGCGACGCATGACCTTGTAACAGGTCTCCATGTCCGTGAGGTTCAAGTTGGTGAACACGTTCGACACGAAGGTCAGGAACTTGTTCGCCATGTAATGGAAGAAGAGGTGGACGCGATGGGGACCGCCGAGGAATCGCGAGCCGAAGACCACGTCCGCGCGGCCGTCCATGATGGGGCCGATGAGCGTGAAGTACTCCTTCGGATCGTATTCGAGGTCCGCGTCCTGGATCACGGCGATATCGCCTTCCATTTTCGCGAGGCCCGTTCGAATCGCCGCGCCCTTCCCCTGATTCACGTCGTGTTTGAAGATGCGGATGTTCGCGTGCGTCCGCGCCAAACGTTCGAGGATCGCCCACGAATCGTCCTTCGACGCGTCGTCGACGCAGATGATCTCCTTCTCGAGATCCACGGCCTGGACGCGTCGAATGATTTCATCGAGCGTACGTTGCTCGTTGTAGACGGGCACGACGACGGTAAGTTTCACGACGCCTCCTCCCCCACGCGATGCGCGTAGTGACGCGCGTAATAGTCCCGGTATGCACCGGACTTGATCCGGCTCCACCATTCACGATTGTCGACGTACCACGCGAGGGTACGGCGCAAGCCTTCCTCGAACCCGACCGCCGGAGACCACCCGATTTCCGCCTTCGCCTTCGACGCGTCGATGGCGTAACGGCGGTCGTGGCCCGGTCGATCCGCCACGTATTTGATCAAAGTCTCGGGCTTTCCCGTCGCCGCGAGAATCGCCCGAACGACGTCGATGTTGGCGCGTTCGTTGCCGCCGCCGAGGTTGTATACCTCGCCGACCCGGCCACGCTCACGCACGCATTCGATCCCGGCACAGTGGTCGTCGACGTGAATCCAGTCGCGCACCTGCATGCCGTCTCCGTAGACGGGAAGCGGCTTGCCCTCGAGAGCGTTGCTGACCATGAGTGGAATCAGCTTCTCGGGGAACTGGTAGGGGCCGTAGTTGTTCGAACAACGCGTGATCAACGCCGGAAACCCGTGCGTGTGAATCGCCGCGCGCACCAAGAGATCGCTCGCCGCCTTCGAGGCCGCGTACGGCGAGTTCGGCGCGAGGGGCGTCGACTCGGAGAAAAGTCCGGTCGCCCCGAGCGCCCCGTACACTTCGTCCGTCGAAACGTGAACGAAGCGCTTGACCCCGCGGCGACGCGCGAGATCGATCAGCACCTGCGTGCCGAGGACGTTGGTGCGGAGGAACGCTCCGGCGTCTTCGATGCTGCGATCGACGTGGCTTTCGGCGGCGAAATGCACCACCTGATCGAAATCGACGCCAGAAAGCGCGCGCTCGAGCGCCTGCGCGTCGGCGATATCCGCGCGGATGAAACGGTGCCGCGGTGTGTCGAGCACGCCGGCGAGGTTTTCGAGATTGCCCGAATACGTCAGAGCATCGACATTGACGACGGATAGATCCGGCCGTGACGCCGCGAGACCGCGGACGTAGTTCGAACCGATGAATCCGGCGCCGCCGGTAACGAGAATGGAAGTCATGTCGATGAGGTCGCCGTCGTCGCAAGGTACGCCGCCAAAGCGTCTTGCCACATGGGCATATCGTCACCGATGGTGACCTCCATGATGCGATTCCGCAAGGAACTCCGCGCCGGACGGCGCGCCGGCACCGGGTATCCCGAGGTCGGTATCGACTCGACCCGATATTCGACCCCGGCGAGTCGGAATATCGCCTCGGCGAAGCCGTGCCACGAAACTTCCCCCTGCGAGGCGCAATGGACCGTCCCCGTGACGCCCGCCCGAACGAGGCGCACGATCGCCGCGGCGACGTCGACGGTACAGGTCGGGGCACCGAACTGGTCGCCGACTACGCGCAACGGCTTCCCCTCCGCCGCGAGTCGCAGCATCGTCCCCACGAAATGACGGCCGTCGGGGCCGTAGAGCCACTGGGTACGCACGATCAACGCGTTCGAATGAGCCGCACGGACGCGGCGCTCGCCTTCCTCCTTCGTCCGGCCGTAGACCGAAAGCGGGTTCACGGGATCGGATTCGACCAACGGCCGCCCGATCGCGCCGTCGAAGACGAAGTCCGTGGACACGTGGACGAACGCCGCGCCGACGGCCGCCGCCGCAGAGGCCAACGCTCCCGGAGCGATCGCGTTCACGCGGTGGGCGGATTCCGGCTCGGACTCGGCGCGATCGACGGCGGTCCATGCCGTCGCATTCACCACGAGACTCGGAGCGAAGCCGCGTACCAACGCGTCGACCGCCGTGGAATCCGCGACGTCGAGCGTCACGGACGTCCCCGATCGAGCGACCGGGATGACGTCACCGATTCCCGCCAACGCCGTCTCGAGGCGTCGCCCCAACATTCCGCGCGCACCGACCAGGAGGATCCGCATCGCGGCGTCAGCTCACCCGGTTCGCCCCGCCCTCCTTGACGAGGCACGTGGCGCGGTGCAACGACTCGAAGGTTCCGGCGTCGGTCCACCATCCTTCGAGAACTTCGCACGTCATGGTGCCGTCCTTGATGTACGCGTTGTTCACGTCGGTGATTTCGAGTTCACCGCGCCCCGACGGCTTCAACGTACGGATGATGTCGAACACGCGCCCGTCGTACATGTAGATGCCGATCACCGCATGCCGCGACTTCGGAGCCTTCGGCTTCTCTTCGATGCCGATCACGCGTCCGTCGGAGAACTCGGCGACGCCGAAGCGCTCCGGGTCCGGAACTTCCTTCAGAATGATCTTCGCGCCGCGGCCCTGCTTCCCGAAGTCGGAGACGGCGCGGTTGATGTTGGTCTCGATGATGTTGTCTCCGAGCACGACGCAAACGCTGTCGCCGTCGGCGAACCCTTCGCAAAGTCGAAGGGCGTCCGCGATACCGCCCTCGCCCTTCTGATAGGCGTAGTTGAGGCGCTTGAGACCGAAGTCCTCGCCGTTGCGCAGAAGCCGCAGGAAGTCACCCGCGTAGTTCCCGCCGGTCACGATCATGATGTCGGTGATCCCCGCGTTGACGAGGCAGCCGATCGGGTAGTAGATCATCGGCTTGTCCCAAACGGGCAGCAGATGCTTGTTCGTGATGTTCGTCAGCGGAGCCAGCCGGGTTCCGAGCCCGCCGGCGAGAATGATGCCCTTCA
>CAIWVZ010000208.1 GCA_903916245.1 uncultured Planctomycetota bacterium
GGGTCGGATCGTCCGAGCGCAACGTTCCGATGCGTCGGGCTAGATACATGAGACGGAACGCGTCGGCGTAGCATTCCTCGTTTTGACCGCGTGCCATGCGCTTGTCGTTCGCGAGGAAGGCTTCGCCCCGCTTCAAGGCGGCGTCGATTTCGGTCGGGGCCGTGTCGCGCCACGCGAGGAGCGCGTTCATCGCCGCCGCCGTCGCCGCCACGTGGACGTTCGGGATGATGCGCGGAGAGTCCCAGTAGGCGTAGCGGGCGTCCTGCCATCCACCGGAGGCGTTCTGATGGCGTAGGAGCCATGCGATCGACTGCGGAAGGGCGGAGCGTGCATCGGCGGGCGAACGCGGCCAGGCCGTCGTGGACGGTGCTTCCGACATCGCCGCGGCGGGCGGCCAAACCGGGTCGTCGAAGGCGTGGACGACGGGTCCGACCGGGGTGGTGTCTCGGCCGACGATCAGATTCGTCGACGCTTTCGCCGCTTCCGGCGACGTCGGGAATTCGTCGACGAGACGACGCCACAGGCGTTCCGCCGCGGTGTCGTTGCGCGTGAGGCGCTCGGCGAGCGCGAGTGCTTCGAGGGCTTCCGGCATCCATTCGGCGGGGAGTGCGGAATCGGACTTCACGAGGGCGCGCAGACCGGGAATCGCATCCTTCGGAGCTCCGAGGTTCATCGACAGCTTCGCTTCTTCGAGGTCGACGCGTGCGGACTCCGCGGGGGTCGGGTCGGCGGCTCGGGCTCGCTCGAGCGCCTTGCGCACGGCGTCCGCGTCACGGTCGAGGCGCGCTCGCAACGCGTCGTTCGTCGCCGCGGCCGCGGGCGTCGCCGCCGCGGGCAACCAGGGTGCGAGGTCGATGGGTTTCCCCGAGAGCCGCGCGCAGACTCCCATCACGCGGTCGAGCAACCAATCGGCGTTGATCGTGCGGATGTGGTCGAGTTGCCAAAGGATCTTGCCGTCGGATGCGAGCATCACGATCATGGGCTCGACGTTGTCCGGCGCGACGATGCCGAAGCGCTTTCCGAGCCCCGCCTTGTCCACGGCGCAGCGGACGGGCACGCACATCGCCGCGATGAACCCGGCGAGACGACGATCGGTGAAGGCCGTGGTGCGCATGTAGTCGTCGAGAATCGGAGAGCGGTACATCTGCACGCCTTCGATGCGCGGGATGTACCAGAACACCGGCTTGCCTTCGGCACCCGCCTTCGCGAGCGCGCCGTCGATCAACGCGCCGCGGTCGATCTCCGTCTTCGGGAGCGTCGGAACCGGGCCACCCGGATCGGGGGCGAAGAATCCGTCGGTGATCCACGGGATCGTCGTATCGACCCGCGCCGCCGCTTTCGCGAGGTTCAGGTCTTGGGCGGGAAGGACGGCGACGAGGAGGGCCGCGGCGAGGAGGCGTAGGACCATGGGGTTCTCCGTCTCCGATCTTAGGAGATCGGCTAGGATTCGCGACGATGCGTCCGCGTCCGCCGCTTGAAGCCGCTTTGGTCGCCTTGGGCCGAGATCTGAGAGATCGCGCCCGTGGGGCCGTCGTGCGTGCGGGCGCTTCACGCCCCGAGGGCGTGAGTGCGTCGGACGTTCAATACGGCGTCGACGTGGCGACCGAAGAAGGGCTCGTCGACGCGGTGCGCGCCCGCCTCGGACCGTGGTTGCCGCTGCGGTTGTTCTCCGAGGGGCTCGATCCGGACGGCGTCATCGTCGGCGAAGGGACTCCCGTGCGACGCCTCGTCGTCGATCCCATCGACGGCACGCGGGGACTGATGCACGACAAACGCTCCGCGTGGGCGCTGCTCGGCGTCGCTCCCGATGCGGATCCTCGGCTGCGAACCCTCGAGGCGGCGGCGATGGTCGAAATCCCGACGCGCCTCGGGGGAGCGGGGGAAGTGCTCTCCGCGACGCGGGGAGACGGCTGGACGGGTTCGGTCGACGTCATGCCCGGGGTCTCGGGCATCTCGCAGACGTTCGTGCGACGTCCGGCGGACGGACTGTCGTTCGAACACGGTTTCGTCACCGTTGTTCGCTTCTTCCCGGGGATCTCCCGCCGTCTCGACGCGTTCACCACAGCGCTGATGCGGGAATTCGAATCCCGCGGGTGGGCGCCCGCGGGCACGGTTTTCGAAGATCAGTACATCTCGAACGGCGGACAGATGGCGGCGCTCGTCGCGGGGCGTGATCGCCTCGTGGTCGATCTGCGCGCCCTTCTCGGGGATCCGGGGCGTCCCATCCGATCGGGGCACGCCTACGACCTGCTCGGCCTCCTCGTCGCCGAAGAAGCGGGCGTCGTGATCACCGATTGTTCAGGGGCGAACTTGGACGCCCCGTTGTCGATGGTCGCGCCCGTTCCGTGGATCGGCTACGCACATCGGCCCATGCGTGACGCGTGCGCACCGATCGTCGCGGCCCTCCTCGAATCCCTGAAAAACGCCTGAGATTCCCGCGGTTTCGCCCGGGCCGGAGGCGGAGTGGGTTTGAACGCTCCGAACGGGATTTCGGATTCTCGACGCGTCGCCCGCCCGCTTGGTGCGTAGACCCCAAAAACCGCATTTCATCCCACCGCGTGAAGTGCCGACATGTTCTCTGCGACCGAAAAAACCGCATGAACCGCGGAAGCCGTAGTGGGCTCCCGAGGTGGGTTTCGGCCGCGGAGGACATGCGTCATGGCCGAGATGGACGAAGTGCTGCGCGAGTTTCTCGTGGAGAGCTACGAGAACATGGACCGGCTCGACCGGGACCTCGTGGCGCTCGAGGAGCGCCCGACGGATCGGGAGATCCTCGGATCCATCTTCCGCACGATCCACACGATCAAGGGAACCTGCGGGTTCCTGGGCTTCGCGCGGCTCGAGAAGGTGACCCACGTCGGCGAGAACCTGCTCGCGCGGCTCCGTGACGGGACGTTGACCGTCGACGCGCCGATCACGACGGCGCTGCTCGCGTTGGTCGACGCCGTCCGGGCGATGCTGAAGCACATCGAGGCTCACGGCAACGAGGGCGTCCGCGACGACGCGGCGCTGGTGGCCGAACTCGTGCGATTGAACGACGCGTCGACACCGTCCACGCCTCCCGTAGCCATCCACTCCGCGCCGTCGACACCCGCGGCACCCACGCCGACTCCCGTCGTGGACCTTCCCGCGCCGCCGCCGACCGAGGCGACTGCCCCCGCCGCGACGTCGGTCGTGCACGGTACGTCCGCGAAGTCCGGCGACGACTCGAAGGTCTCGGACTCGAACGTGCGCGTCGACGTCGGCCTTCTCGACAAGTTGATGAATCTCGTCGGCGAACTGGTCCTCGCTCGCAACCAGATCCTGCAGCACGCGATCGCGACCCGCGACGGCGGATTCGCCGCGACCACCCAACGACTCAACCTGATCACGACCGAGTTGCAGGAAGGCGTCATGAAGACGCGCATGCAGCCGATCGGCAACGTATGGAACAAATTTCCCCGCGTCGTCCGCGACCTCGCCGTGCTTTGCGGCAAGCAGGTCCGCGTGGAGATGGAGGGGAAGGAAACCGAACTCGATCGCACGATCATCGAAGCGATCAAGGATCCGTTGACGCACATCGTGCGCAACTCGGTCGATCACGGCATCGAAACGGCCGAAGAGCGACGCCGCAAGGGCAAGCCGCAGGAGGGCCGCATCCTTCTCCGCGCGTACCACGAGGGTGGTCAAGTCAACATCGAGATCGCCGACGACGGCGGCGGTGTTCGCGCGGAGCGCGTGAAGGCGAAGGCCGTCGAAAAGGGGCTGATCACGTCGGAGGCCGCCGCCCGCATGAGTGACCGTGAGGCGGTGACTTTGATCTTCCTGCCCGGATTTTCGACCGCGGAGAAGGTGACCAACGTGTCCGGGCGCGGCGTCGGCATGGACGTCGTCAAGACGAACATCGAGAAGATCGGCGGCGCCGTCGACGTGACGAGCCGCCCGGACGCGGGGACCACGATCCGCATCAAGATTCCGCTGACCCTCGCGATCATTCCCGCGCTTCTCGTCGGATGCGACGGCGAACGGTTCGCGATTCCGCAGGCGAGTCTGCTTGAACTCGTGCGACTCGACGGCGATGCCGCGACGTGGGGGATCGAATCGATCCGCGGAACTCCGGTCTACCGTCTGCGCGGCAACCTTCTTCCGCTCGTTCGCCTCAACACCGTTCTCGGATTGCCCGAACGACGCGGCGACGCCGTCAACATCGTCGTGCTTCAAGCCGACGGTCGTCCCTTCGGACTCGTCGTCGACGCGATCAGCGACACCGAGGAGATCGTCGTCAAACCTCTCGGCAAACTGCTGAAGGGGCTCCCGTGCTACGCGGGGGCCGCGATCATGGGCGACGGCAAAGTCGCGTTGATTCTCGACGTCCTCGGGATCGCGCGTGCCGGCCGCGTCGGAGGCGATTCGCGCGACCGCGCCGCAAGGCAGGAACGCGAAAAGCCCGCGAAGGCGTCGACGACCACCAGTCTGCTTCTCGTCGCGGCCGCGGGCGGGCGTCGTATGGCGGTGCCGCTCGATCTCGTGGCGCGGCTCGAAGAGTTCCCGCGTCACGCCCTCGAATCCGCGGCGGGCCGCCCCGTCGTTCAGTACCGCGACGGATTGCTTCCGCTCGTGGATCTCGCGGAGCGCTTCGCTTCCGACGCCCCACAGACGGGCGGAACCCTCCGGGTGGTGGTTCACCACGGGCCCGAAGGAGCGGTCGGTTTCATCGTCGAGCAGATCCTCGACATCGTCGACGTCGACGTCGCGTCCGCGAAGCCCGCGAAGGTGCCGGGGCTTCGCGCCTCGGTGGTCGTCCTCGGAAGGGTGACCGACGTTCTCGACGTCCCGGCGCTCGTCCAAGGCGCCCTCGAAACGGTGGAGATCTGACATGTCCGACGCGATCCAAGGTCGCTGCTGCACGTTCGTCGTCGACGGGCTTCTGCTCGGAGTCGACGTGCTGAAGGTTCAGGAAGTCATCCGCTACCAGGAGATGACACGCGTACCCGGTGCTCCGCACGTCGTCACCGGGCTCATCAACCTTCGCGGTCAACTCGTCAC
>CAIWVZ010000209.1 GCA_903916245.1 uncultured Planctomycetota bacterium
AACGGCGTCGTCATCGATCCGGCGAAACTCGTCGACGAAATCGCGGCCCTCGCCGCCGCGGGGCACGACTTGGCCGGCCGACTCGTGATTTCCGAACGGGCCCATCTCGTGATGCCGTGGCACAAGGAACTCGACGCGGCGGCGGAATCCGCGCGCGGCGACATGAAGATCGGCACGACCGGACGCGGCATCGGTCCCTGCTACGCCGACCGCGCCTCGCGTTCGGGCATCTGCGCGGGCGACTTCCTCGTCGAAGAGCGTTTCATCCGCAACTTCGACGCGCAACTCGCGGCGAAAAATCGTCTACTCGAAGCGTACGGACGCCCCGCGCTCCGTCGCGACGAGCACCTCGAGCCGATCCTCGCGGCGGGCCGTGCGCTGCGCCCCCACGTGAAGGACGCGTTCGCCCCGCTGCGCGATCTCGTCGCGGCGGGCAAGGAAGTGATTCTCGAGGGAGCCCAGGGATCGATGCTCGACATCGACCACGGCACCTATCCGTATGTGACTTCGAGTCATACCCACGTCGGCGGGCTTCTCGCGGGATGCGGGCTTCCGGCGCGGGCGCTCGATCGCGTCACGGGCGTCGTCAAGGCGTACTGCACGCGCGTCGGCGCCGGTCCGTTCCCGACGGAAGAGACCGGTGCGATCGGTGAAACGATCCGCACGAAGGGCGGGGAATTCGGTGCGACCACCGGACGGCCGCGCCGTTGCGGATGGTTCGACGCGGTCGCCGTGAAATACGCGGTCGAATCGAACGGCGTCGACACGCTGGTCGTGACGAAGGGCGACATCCTCTCCGGACTCGGCGACGTCAAAGCGTGCACGGGCTACCGGATCGGCGGTCGCCTTCTCGAGGGCTATCCGCGTTCGGAAGACCTCGCGTTGGTCGAACCCGAATGGCGCACCTTCACCGGTTGGGACGAAGACGTTTCCGGCGTGCGGCGTTGGGAAGACCTTCCCGAAAGTCTGCGGGCCTTCGTCGGATTCGTCGACGCCCACAGCGGCGCACGAGTCGGCTGGGTGTCCACCGGGCCCGAACGTAGCCAAATGCTGCGACGGCCGCATTGATGGAACTCCTCGGAGTTCGACACGTCGCCTCATCATGGACGGCAACGGCCGATGGGCGAACGAGCGCGGCGAGGAACGCCGTCGCGGCCACGCCGCGGGCGTGAACGCCGTGCGCGACATCGTCACCGAATGCGCGCGTGCGAAGCTTCCGTGGTTGTCTCTCTACGCGCTGTCGACCGAGAACTATCGGGCCCGTCCGCGCTTCGAAGTCATGTGGCTCATGGTGCTTCTCAAGAAGTTCCTGATCGACGAGCGTCCGACGTTGATGGAGAACGACGTGCGTCTGCGCAGCACGGGTCGCATCGACGAACTCCCCGCGGCGGTCGTGAAGGAACTTCGCAAGACGGAAGCGTTGACGGCGGGCAATCGCGGCATGACGCTCGTCCTCGCTTTGAACTACGGTGGTCGCAGGGAGATCGCCGATGCGGCCCGCGCCATCGCGGAGGCGGCGATCGCGGGGAAGATCGATCCCGCCGTGGTCGACGAGGCGACCGTCGGTCGTCACCTGTACGATCCGACGATGCCGGACGTCGATCTGCTCGTTCGAACGGCGGGTGAACTTCGCGTGTCGAACTTCCTGCTTTGGCAGATTTCCTACGCCGAAATCTGGTCGACGCCGATTTGTTGGCCCGATTTCCGGAAGCCGCATCTCGTCGAAGCGCTCGCGGCGTACGCCGGGCGTCGCCGCAAGTTCGGCGGGCTCCTCCCCGGGGCCGGGAGATGACCGGATTCGCCGGAAAGCGACTCGGTACCCGCCTCGGAATCGGCGGCACCCTGATCGCGGTGTTGTTGGCGATTCTCTACGTCGATCGTCACTCGCCGGTTCCGTTCTTGTCGTCGGGCGTCGCCTTCCTCGTCGGACTCGGAGCGCTGCGTGAATACGCCGCGATGCTCGCGGCGCGCGGCGGCCCCGCGCTTCTCGGCCGCGCGATGCTTCTCGGGGGCGCGCTCGTCATGGCGGCACGCCCGATCGACGCCGCGGCCGGACTCGGGCTGGGTGCGACTGCGGTGTTCGGTGCCGCCGTCGTCGCGACGTTGATGCTCGGAATCGCCACGATCGGCGAGTGGCGGACGCGCGAGGTCGAGCCGGATGCGCTGTCGCACGCCGCGGGCGCCTTCCTCGGGCT
>CAIWVZ010000210.1 GCA_903916245.1 uncultured Planctomycetota bacterium
CCCCGCAGCGATCACCCCGCGTCGGTCGTCGATCGAAAAATCCGACCACGCGGGCATGCGGACGATGAACGCGAAACGATCGGCGAGGGCCGCATCGAGCGGTTCACTCCCGATCCAACCGTCCGCGGCTCCGTCGGTGGGCGGCGGGTTCATCGCGGCCCAGCGATGCTCGAGCGACTCGAGCGCGAGTCCTTGCACCTTGCGCTCGTGAACGATCGGAAACAGCTTGTTCTGGACTTCCGGACGGCAACGGCTGATCTCGTCGAAGATCACCGCCCCGGCGCCCCAGATGGCGGCCGGCGTCTTCGCGTAGACGAGCGAGCCGTCCGCGGCGGGGACGGGGAATCCGATCAGATCGTCGAAATTGATCAGGCTCGCGTTGTAGTGGCGGCACTCGATTCCGAGCGCTTCGGAGATGCGAAGAAGCAGCAACGTCTTCGCCGTCCCGTGCGACCCGATGAGAAGGAGGGGAACGCGCAACGCGACGGCGGCGAGGACCGGCGCTTCGATCGCGTCGAGACCGAAGAGTCCGAGGCGTCGTAGGGCGCTCGGAGATCCGGAGACATCGGGAACACGGACCGTCGCCGTCGAAGCGATGTCGGTCGATGGAGGGGGTGCGCTCGCGGTCTTTTTCTTGGGCACGATCGTTGTCCGCGTCCGGGGCTCCGCATGCGCGGAACCGCCCGGACGGGAAACGGCACCGACGCTTTAGCAGCATTTGTGGGTCGCCCTGCAAGTGGTCGTAAATCGGCGACTGCGAAGACCTCGTCGGCCCCGCACGGAAAACATAGCCTCGAACCGTCGGGCGTCGACGCCCTATGACACGGACGAAAAAGCGAAGCCCGCATCTCCGTCGCCGGGGATGCGGGCTTCAATCAACATAAAGCGGACAGGATCGTATGTCGCGGCGCCCCGCGTACCGGGCGCATCACTCTCTTGCCTGAAGTGCGGCGAACCGCACCCGCTTCTCATCGGCAGAAACGGCGGCGCGCTTTTGTCCCTCCGCGGATTTTCACCGCGCCCATTGATCGTTCGCGGGATTGACGTCGGGCCAACCGCCGTCGGGATTCAATCGCACCGCCGCGGCCCGTCGCCGATCCTGCAACGTGAAGACGTAACGATCCGTCGTGGCCCACGCTTCGACCGGGATGCGATGGAGAGTCGTCGTGCCGTCGTCCCAACGGATCTCGAACTCCGCCGGGCAGACCATGCGACCCACGGATTTCACGACGATCTCCGTCACCATCGTTCCACGCTGATCCGGCATGGAACGCACGGATTCGAGCGCGTGATCGAGGGTGTCGGTCGAAAGGAACCAACCGCGCCACCACCACGCGAGGTCGCAGCCCGCGGCGTCCTCCATGGTCCGGAAGAAATCGGCCGGACGCGGCGACTTGAACGCCCAACGACGGATGTACTCGCGGAAGGCCGCGTCGAATCGTTCGGGGCCGAGAATCTTCTCGCGAAGGACGACAAGGCCGACCGCGACCGTTCGATACTGCGTCGTCCCGATTTGCGGGTCCTCGATGCGATCGGGGACGGTCTCGATCGGTTGACGTCGAGGATCGCGAATCACGTCGCCGTAGTCGGGGAAGCGCGCCGATGCTTCGACGCCGCGCCACCGTGTAGGCCATGTACGTCCCGGATAGCGGGCGATCGACGCGTACCAGTTGATGAACGTGGTCAATCCCTCGTCCATCCACGCATGCCGTCGCTCGTCGGTATTTACCATCATCGGGAACCAGTTGTGCCCGATCTCGTGCGTCGTCACGTACCAAAGGTCGTAGGGGTCTTCGCGCTCCGAGCAGAACAGGATCATCGGGTATTCCATGCCACCTTCGCGACCGTTGACGTTCGTCGCGACGGGATACGGATACGGAAACCACGTCTTCGAATAGTGCTCGATGGAGAATCGGAGATCGTCGGTGGCCTTCGCCCACGTCTTCGCGCCTTCTCTCGGATAGAACGACTGCACCAACACCCCGCCCGTCGAGCATGCGTCCCAAATGAACGCGGGCGACGACGCCCATGCGAACGTCCGGACGTCGTCCGCCCGGAACCTCCACGTGGATTTTTTGCTTCCTTGTGGACGCGATCTCGGATCGCGCACTTCGTTCACTCCGCGGATGGTGACGGTCGACGTCGTGCGCCGCGCCGCATCGAGGCGCTCGCGCTGCGTCGGCGTCAACACATCTTCCGGGTTGAGAAGTACACCCGTCGCGGCGACGAGGTGCTCGCTCGGAACGGTGATCGCGACGTCGTAGGTGCCGAAGTTCGTGTAGAACTCGCCGTTTCCGAGATACGGAAGCGTGTTCCAACCGTGGGAATCGTCGTAGACCGCGACGGCGGGGAACCACTGCGCCAGTTCCCAAATGACGCCGTCCTGGACTTGCTCCATGCCGAAGCGCATCACTTCGTCTTCCGGAATCCGGAATCGCCACCCGATCTTGAAGACGAACTTGCCTCCATCCGGCGCGACGGGACTCGGGAGCTCGAGTCGACCGACCGTGTCGTAGACGGCGAGCGGCAGCGGCTCACCCGCCGCACTCGTCACGCTCTCGATGTCGTATCCGAGAGAGGACGAACCCGTGGTGTTGAAGCGACCGGATCCGCGATGCGCTACGGATCCGAGCGATCCCTTCCGAAACAGATTCTGCTCAAGATGGACCCACAAGTACGGCAACGGGTCCGGCGACTGATTCGTGTAGGTGACCGTCGCGGCCCCGCGAATCTCGTTCCGCGACGCATCGAGTTCGACCTCGATCCCGTAGTCGACGCGCTGCTGCCAGTAGGCACGACCCGGTGCGCCGCTCGCGGCGCGCTGAGCGTTCGGGCTCGGCAACGCGATCGGTCGGAACGTGTCCTCGTAGGTGCGATGCGACTGCGGGTTCGCGACGACCCATCCCGGCTCGTCGACCTCCATCCAAACGTCGTCGTCGCTTCCGCAACCGACGCACACGAACGCGGCGAACGCGAGCCAACCCCAAACCACGGTATTTCGAAGCGACATGACCTCATGATAGGCCCCGCGCCGCCGGAGCGCGCGACGAACAACGTTCGAAACGTTCGTCGCGATCGGGCGCCGAAGAACGGACTTACGGACGGCCCCCGGGTGTAAAGTGGCGATGGCCGGGCCCGCCCGGACTCTCCCGCCATGAAGCCCTTCACGCCCCGACTACTGGCCGTCTTGCTCATCTGTCTCGCCGACCTCGGTGCTCAAGGTGCGGACGTGACCGCCCTGAAGGGCAAGGTCCGCGACATCGCCCGCGAAAAGGGGTCCGAAGCGCGCGCGGAGACGGTCGAAGCGGCGGTCGCCACGAAGGACCCGACGCTCGTCGCCGAGTTCCTCGCCGCCATCCGCACGGCCGACGCGAAGATCGACAAGAACCGCGCCGAGATCGCCGCGCTCGGCAAACAAGTCAAGGAGCTCTGGAAGCAGATCGACGACCAGTTGTCGAAGGGACGGGCCGTCACCGTCGGCACCGCGGCGCCCATCGAAAAGAAGGCGAAGGAACTCGAAGCGAAGATGGCTCAGCTCGACGTCGAACTCGTCGACGCGGAAACGGTCACCGCCCTCTGCCTCGACGGAGCCGGTCGACTGCTCGCGGGCCTCGACGGACTTCTTCGAGCGAAGTCCATCATCGACATCGCCGACGCCGTCGAGCGGCAGTCGAAGGTCGACGACAAAGTCCTTTTCGTGAAAGTCCTCGGTGCGACACCGAGCGCCGAGGCGCGCGCATCGCTCCTCGAACTCGTCGTGCGGTCCCAGGAACCCGCCGTGCGAGCCGCCGCATGCGACGGACTCGGTCGCCTCGGCGACGTTTCCGCGATGTCCGTTCTCGGTAAGGCGTTGAACGACGAAACTTGGAGCGTGCAGGTCAGCGCGGCCCGCGCCCTCGCGGATATCGGCTCGCTCGACGCCTTGGCGCCTTTGGCCGAAGCGTTGCCGGGCAAGGAAGGGCGCGTTCTCGACGAGATCGTCGAAGCGCTCGAAGATCTGACCGGAATCACCTTCTTCGACAACGCGACGCTATGGAAAGACTTCGTCGGACGTGAAGCGGCGAATCTGAAGAAGATCGTCGCGGACATCGACGCGGCCGATCCGCTCACCCGGGGTACCGCGATCACGTCCGTCGGCGACAAGGGTCTACTCGCCGGAGTGCGACGCCTTCTCGCGATCGACGGCATGGTTCCCGCGGTCGACGGTCGGCGCCGACTGAAAGGTCCGCCCCCCGAAGTCGCGAAAGCCGCGGGCGGCGCCGCGGGAGTGGTCGTCGACGACGCGGACTTCGCCGAAGCTCGACGCGCGGCCGTCGGGAAGGCGATCTCCTCCCGACCGAAACTCATCGCCGAACGCGCCGCCGCGCGTCTCATCGCGGAACCACTCGCACGTGCCAACGCGACGAAGGACTTCCCGCGGGCGATTCGCTACACCAAAGCGGCGGGTCCCGTGAAGCATGAAGCGGTGCGCTCCGCCCTCAATCGCCTCGCTCTCGAAGCGCCCTTCGGTCCTCAGGAAAAGGACGAGGAGGCCCGACGCCTCGCCGCCGTCGAGTCCCTCGGTCATCAGGACGACGACTCGGCGGTGCTTCCTCTCCAAGCGATCATCGCCGAAGTCCAAGTAAAGGCGTCTTCGGACGTCCGTGCCGCCGCATGCACGGCGCTCGGCCGACTCCGTCGCAAGGATGGGGTTCCGTCGCTCGTGTCGGTGGTCGACGAAAAGGGCAAGGTCGGCACGGCCGCCGTCGCCGCGCTCAAGGATCTCGCCGGGAAAGACATCGGCACGACGCGCGACGCGTGGAATACGTGGTGGCTCGAAACGGGCCGCAAACTTCCGACGCTCATCGAAAAGAAGAAGGACGACGAAACGGCCAAAGGGGAAGACGGTGCGAAGAAGGGCAGCGGAACCACCTTCTACGGCATCGAAACTCGGTCGAAGCGCATCATGTACATCCTCGACATCTCGGGGAGCATGAACGAAGCCGACGCCGCCACCGGCGCGCAGTCGCGTCTCAACATCGCGAAGCGCGAGATGATCAATTCGTTGCGCTCTCTTCCCGACGACGCGATGTTCGGCATGATTTTCTTCAACCACGACTTCACCGTGTGGAAGCCGAAGATGGCGAATGCCAAAGAGAACCGCGCCGACGCGATCAAGTTCATCGAAGGCATCAAGGCGACGGGACCGACGAACATTTTCGATCCTCTCGAAAAGGCCTTCGAGATGGCGGGCCGTGGGACGTTCGACAAGCGCTACACGGTGACCCTCGACACGATCTTCCTCATGTCGGACGGTCAGCCGAATCGGGGTCGACTCGTGGAGCCTCGACAGATCGTCTCGGAAATGCAGCGGATGAACGATCTCAAGAAGGTGAAGATCCACTGCGTGGGTGTCGGGAAGGATCACGACGCGGAGTTCATGAAGCGGCTCGCCCGACTGACGGGCGGCACCTACGTCGCTCGATGAGAACGCGCGCCGCGTCGACGTTGCTGCTCGTACTCTTCGCCTGCGCACAAACGGACGCGCCGGCCGAAGGCTGGATCAGTACGTCAGCGCGCGACGCCCGGGATCCGATCGCCGCCTTCCGTGCGGGTGTCGCCCGGCTCGCGGAGCTGCCTCCCTACCAGCCCGAAACCGAAAACCTCGCCCGCGATCTCGTGGCGCTGCTCGCTCGACCGGAATTCGACGCCTACCCCGTCGCTCGCGGGGTTCTGCGCCCGCTCGTCATGCACGGGGCGCATCCGCCGGACGGGGTCGAGCGTCGTCTCGTCTTCGAAGAAATCGACGACGTGATGCGCGTTCTTCCACGCCGAAACCCCTGAACCGCTTCGCGACGCGGACGCATCCGCACGCGACGTGTCGCTTTGGCCGTCTCCTGACGCCATTTCGTCCGACGACGCTCGCGAAGACGCGGCAACCGTCGTTTGATCGTGGGTCGAAGGCGGCGGCACGCCCCATGCTGAAGAAGTTCCTCGGCAGGGCCGCCGCCATGAATGCGGACGATGCCCACGAGAAACCACCATGACTCCATCCCAACTTCAGACCCAGCTCGCCAACGCCACGGACCCCTTCCGGACCTTCTTCGAAGACTGGCTTCCCACGACGAATCGCATCACGGCCCCGGCTTTCGCGCCGAACATGAACGTGATCGAGTCGAACGACGGCTACAAGGTCATGCTCGACCTCCCCGGCGTCGCCAAAGACGAAGTCAACGTCGCTTTCGCCGAAGGCGTGCTCACCGTCTCGGGTGAACGCAAACGCGAGGACGCCACGAAAGACGGTCGGTGGCACGTCATCGAACGCAGCCACGGATCCTTCGCGCGATCGCTCCGATTCCCCTCGGATGTCGACACCGCCAAGGTCGGCGCGGAAATGAAGGACGGTGTGCTCACCATCACGTTGCCGAAATCGGCGCAGAGCAAGACGCGAAAGATCGCGATCAATTGACGGAATCGGCGGGTCGGGACGTACCGCTCGGAACCTCCCGATCCTTCACGCCGATATTTCGGCGGAGACCGACGGGCCTCAAACGCCTCGGTGGAGGCGGCTTGAGGCCTCGTCGGGGCGGCACCGCCGGACGACGACTCGGCCGGGTCGGCTTGCGGGAAAGGGCCGAAACCCCTACCTTCCCTCCCCTATGTCCTCGTCCGAAATCGTCTGGATCGACAACGCCGCCGCGGTGAAGAAACTCGCGGACGTCTTGTCCGGCGTTTCAGAGATCTGCCTCGACACCGAGGCGGACAGCATGTACCGCTACCGGGCACGACTGTGCTTCCTGCAAATCGAAGCCGGTGGACGGATCTTCCTCGTCGACGCCCTCGCGGTACCCGAACTCGCCCCCATCGCATCGTTCATGGAAGACCCTTCGGTCACGAAGGTGTTCCACGGCGCCGACTTCGACCTGATGATCCTCAAGCGCAAGGCCGGGTTCCGCTTCGCCAACATCTTCGACACGATGGTGGCCTCGCAGTTCCTCGGGCGCGAGGCGCTCGGGCTCGCGGCCCTCGTCTCGGACAACTTCGGAGTCACGTTGGACAAGACGTACCAACGCTTCGACTGGGGCAAGCGCCCTCTCTATCGCGAGCACCTCGACTATCTGTCGAGCGACGTGCGCTACCTCTCCGAACTTCGCCGCCGTATCGAACGCGATCTTCAGGCCGAGGCGCTCCATGACGTCGCTCGGATCGAATTCGACCGCATGGCGCAGGTACCGATGGTGGAGGAATCTCTCGATCCGGAGGGATTCCGCCGCGTCAAAGGTGCCCGGGACCTCGATCAAGTCGGCCTGTCGGTCCTTCGAGAGGTCTGGCACCTTCGCGAATCGCTCGCCTCGGAATCGGACCGCCCGCCGTTCAAGGTCCTCGGCAACGACGCCCTGATCGCGTTGTCCCACCAGCGCCCCATCGATCCGGCGATGATCCACCGTACGGCGAACATCCCCGGGCACGTCTTCGATCGCATCGGATCGCGCCTCATTCAGGCGATCCGTTCCGGCGAGAAGAATGCGCATGCCGTGCCGTTGCGTCTGCCCCTCGGCCCGCGCCTTCCCGATTGGCAAGTGGCCATCGGGGAAGCGCTTCGAGCCTGGCGTCGTCAACGCTCCGAAGCCGATCGTCGGACGCCCCTCGCCATCCTGCCGAATCACGCGATCGACCGAATCGCCGCCGCACGTCCCCTCGACACCGAAGGTCTGCGGGAAATCCCGTGGCTCGGTGACGACCGCATCGCCCGCTACGGCGACGACATCTTGGCCATCACCAAGGATCCGCCGCCCCTCGAAACGTTGAAGCGCAGCCGCTGGCGCCGCAAGAGCAGCGACGCGTTCGACGACGGGACGGATTCCCTTCCCGGCCTCGACGCCGGCGATTCTCGCGAGCCTTCATGAACGACCGACGCAAGCAGGCGTTCTCCACTTGGCACGGACGTGTCCACCGCGAAGGCGACGATGCGGCCGCGGGTTGGCTCGTTTCGCTTTTCGAAGACGACGACGGATCGCTCGATCGGTCGCTGACGCACGGGTTCCACGCCTACGCGGGGCGCATGCCTCCGTTCGTCGCACGGCGCGCGGTGGAAAAACTCGCCAAGCCCGGCCAGTTGGTGCTCGACCCCTTCGCGGGCGGCGGCACCGTCGTGGTCGAAGCGATGCGTCGCGGATGTGCGGCGGTCGGACGCGATCTCTCGCCCCTCGCGCGACGTATCGCGCGTGTGCGCACGATGATCACCGATGAAGCGACGCGTACGCGCCTCGTCGAAACGGCCGCCGCCATCGCGGCGGTTTCCGCCGAACGCGCGATCGAACGCGTGAAACCTCCGATGCCGATGTGGTCGCGCGAAGCCCTCGAGTTCTTCCCGCCGCACATCGCGCTCGAACTGTTCGGACTGCGCGCCGAAATCGGCCGCATCCCCGACGAAGATCCCATCTCGCTTCCCCTGCGCATGACGTTCAGCGCCATCCTGTCGAAGGTGGTCGAACGCAAGCCGGAGGAAGGTGAAGAACCGAGCGATCGCCACGTGGCCCGCGGCTTCCCGTCGAAGTGGTTCGGCGACAAGGCGGCGGAACTCGCGCGCGGATTGGCCGAACTCGCGGCCGTGGTGCCGGAGGGAACGCCTCCGGCTCGCATCGAAACGGGCGACGCGCGCTTGCTCGACCGTATCGAAGACGGATCGGTGGACGCCATCGTGACGTCGCCGCCCTATGCGGGCGTGTACGACTACGCCGAGGCCCATGCCGCACGCTTCGTCATGCTGCGCCTTCACCGCGAGGACTTCGAGCGCAAGCAGATGGGCGCGCGCGGAGACGGAAGCGGTCCGATGCCGATGGACTGGGAGCGCGATCGCATCGCCTATCTGAAGGCGATGGCCCGCGTTCTGAAGCCGGGCGCCTTCGCCTTCGTCATCGTCGGCGACGGTGTCGTCGGCGGGGCTCCGGAGAACGCCCTCTCGGGAATCTTGAACGCGATCAAGTCGACCCCGCTCACCCGCGTCGCGATGGCATCGCAGGATCGCCCGCCCGCGGACCCGTACCTGATCGACCTGTTCCACGGCCTTCCCCGCCGCGAACACCTGATCCTGCTGCGCCGCCTTCCGGACTGACGGCCAACCCGAAGCAAAGAAGAAACCCGCGCGCTTCCTTCGAAGCGGCGGGTTTTTTCATGGAATGGCGACCTCGAATCAGCCGCGGCGGTGATGCCGGAAGGGAGGCGGCGACGGAGGGCCGTCGTGCATCGGGGCTTCGCGGTTCATGGGCGGGGCCGGGCGACGGCTGCGCCATTGGTTCACGGCGTCCACCAAGTCGCTCGTCGTGATCGCGACGTTTTCGCCGCCGCGTACGCGACGGAGGAACGCATAGCGCGCGGCATCGCCGCACATTTGGATGATCTCGGCGCGCGAGGCGCCCGCCGTTTCGCGGACGAACCCCGGCAGATCAAGTTGATCGGCACGCGGGCGGTCGAGCACTTCGAACTGGTGCTGGGCGAGATCGAGACGGTCGGATTCGGCCGGGGCCCGTACTTCGAGATCGTTCACGAAGTTGAGCACCTTGCGGACTTCGAAGTCGACGCGGTCGGGACGGAACGCCGTCGCGACGACGGCGACGTGTTCGCTGCGCTCGATACCGTCGAGCATTTCCAAGACGCGTTCGGTCCGCATGAGGAACCGATCGCAACCGTCGAGGAAAAGGATGAGCGGAGCATCGGCCTTCGCCTTCGAAAGCGCCGTCGCCACGCGTTCCTGCGTCTCGTCGGTCGAGGTTTCCGCGAGGGACCCCGGCGTCACGCGGAGCACGGCCACGTCTCCCGACGCCGCCATCGCCTGCACGACCACGGACTTCCCGTTGCCGGTGGCCCCCCAAAGGAGCATGCCGGGCAGCGGAAGGAGGCCGTACTTCGACGCGAGGCCCGGGTTGACCAAAGGCAAATACACCCGGTCGAGCAGGGCCTGCTTGACTTCGAGCATCCCGGAAACACCGGGGAATACCGTTTCGACCGTGGCATCGACCACCTTGTCGGACTTCGCCGAGGCGGCCTTCTTCGGAGCTGGAGGCATTTGAGGATCCCGGCGTGTCGTTTGTTGTTTTTCCGGCCGCCGTACCGGGGTGGCGCATCATAACCGCGTTCCCCGAAAAGGCACCGCGCCCTCGGAATCGTTGAAAGGAACGGCGTCCCGCCCCCCAAATTCCGATCTTATTTGGGAAAAATCTCGCGGTACCGACGAAGCGCGTCGCCGAATCCGATCAACGGGCGACGCGATCGGGGAACGTCGTGAGGAACTTCCGCACCTTCGGGTCGACGACCGCACGGCAGTACGGCTGCATCGGATTCAACGCGAAATAGTCCCGATGGTAGGCCTCGGCCGCATGGAACTCGGGTCCCGGTGCATCGACGATCTCGGTGACGATCGGCGCTCCGAAAGTTCCAGCGGCGTCGCGATCGGCCACGGCCGTGCGCGCGATCTCGGCTTGCTCGGCGGTGCGGGCGAACACCACCGATCGATACTGGGGCCCGACGTCGGCCCCCTGCCGATCGCGCGTCGTCGGGTCGTGGATCGTGAAGAAGACATCGAGCAAGACCGAAAACGGCACCGTCGACGGATCGAACTCGATCTCGACCACTTCGGCGTGCCGGGTGCGGCCGGAACACACGTCGCGGTAGTTCGCCGACGCCGGATCGCCGCCGCAATAACCGGATCGCACGGATTCGACACCCCGCACGCGGACGAACACCGCCTCGAGACACCAGAAACAACCGCCACCGAGCACCGCGACATCACGCGCCATAACGATCCACCTTTCGCGCCATCACAACCGCTTGTAGCGGGGGCCGGGAGGAGGAGTTTCATCCAACCGCCAACCTTCGCCGAGGACGACATCCGCCTTCCGATGTTCGGGATAAACGTCGAGCGACGTCACACGCCCCGTCTCGAGCGTCACCGTAACGCGTGTTTTTCCCGAGGCCCACAGTCGGAAGGTCCCGCTCCAATCCGTGGGCAACGCCGGACACACCACGATGGTGTCGCCGACGGACTGCAGGAGCATCTCCTGGAACGTGGTCATCAGATTCGCGCCGTGACATTGATCGGGAAGCCAGTCGAAGTTGGGCCCCCAGAACGTCGGAAAGCGGAAGTTCTTATGGGTGTTGCGCAACTTGGCGTCGAGATTCGCGGCGGCTTCGGAAGCGAGGCCGACTCGGGCCGCCTGCTGACCGTCCTGCGTCCACCCGTGAGTCATCTTCTCGATGCGGGTGCGATACGTCGCGCGGCCGACGTCGAGCGTGTCGCGCCCGACGCCCGACCAACGGAACGGCCACACCGCCCAAAGTTCCGGGTTCTCGCAATTGAACCGCTGCGGAGAAAACGAGGCCGCAGGCGCGAACACGGTCTCGCCGGTGTCCGTGGTGCGCGTCGGAACGGGCGGCAACGCGGCGGCGAGGCGATCCCAAAGCGCGCGGTTTCCCGCGTCGCCGACCTCATCACGGGGCAACGCACGCAGGCGTCCGAGAATCTCGTGCAACCCGACGACGCACGGCAAGTCGTTCACGACGTCGCGCCAATAGGTCTCGACGCTCTGAGTCGGGGTGATCTTGAGCGTGCCGTCGGCGGCGCGCGGGAAACGGCCGTCGAACCAGGCGAGTACGCCGTTCGCGAGCGGGAGCGTCTTCGTGCGCAAGAGGGTCCCGTCTCGGGTCATGTCGTAGTGATCGAGCATCAGGGCGACCAACTCCGGCCCCTGATTCCACGCCCACTTCCAGTATTCGCAGGCGACGTCGTTCGATTTCCGCCCGGTGCGGTCCCAACCGTAGTCGTCGTTCGCGTACGTCCCGAACGTCGACATCGTTTCCGGGAAGTAGATCCCGTCGACGCCCTCGTACACCTTCGCGCGGGCGCGACATCCTTCGGCGACCCGGGTGTAGAAATCGAAGAGCGACGCGGCGAGATCACCGTCGCCGCGCTCCAACATTCCGTGGTACGGAAGGCGCGTGTTCTGCCACCAAAAATCACCGCCCCAGTTGCGGAAGTCCTCGTTCCACGTCGCGCCGTTCACGAACTTGGGCGCGACCGTGAAGATGGATCCGTTGAACTTCATGGGGAACTCGCCGCGCGTCGCGGCGGCCGTGGCGTAGCGCTGCAACGCCCATGCGGCCGACGGGCTCGTCGTCCCCGGTGTCGCCGAGGCGGGCTCGACGAAGATCCAACTGCGATCCCAGCGGGTGCGCCAGGCATCGGCTGTACGCCGCGCGGCGGCGTCGAAGCGTCCGGAGGCCGCGTCGACCGCGTCGAGCCGTGCCCGCCAATCGTCCACCTTCGGCACCACGGCGCACGCGGTCGCGATGCGAAGCTCCGCAAGATTGACGGGCTTCGTCGTCGCAACCGTGCGGGCGTCGATCTTCTCGGACTCGACGAACGCGATCTTCCCTCCGAACGTGCGGTCCTTGAGCGGATCCGGGAACGCATCGCGCACGGTGTCGAGGCCTTGATGCGACAACGTCAAAGGGACGGCCGAGGTTTCGTTGCGGTGGTACCACACGACCGCGTTCGGGTCGTCGACGACGACGTCGGCGGATTCTTCAAGCACGACGCCCTTCGGCGCACCTTGCACCAACCACGCCGATTTCGCCTCGCCGCCTTCAAGACGCCGAGGAGCGTCCCGCCATGTTTCGAGACGCGCGGTGACGCGGCGAGGGGTGGACGATCGCATCTCGACGTGAATCACGTCGTGCGCGTCGTCGGGAACCACGTCGATCCGCAGCCCCGCGTCGAGCACGACGATCTTGCCGGTGTACACGTCGAGATGTTGACGGAAGGCGGGTGTCGGCATCCACGGTGGATCGCACTGCACGCGAACACGTCCGAGTTTCAAAAGCCGTTCGATTTCGCTGAAGGCGTCGACGCGGGAAAGAAGCAGGACGAGGTCGCCGTTGGGGGCGACATGAACGTTCGCGCCCACCACGCCGTTTCCGAGCGGCATCGATCCCGCATCGTCGGCGCTCGGCGACGTCCACACGGGCGAAAGACGCGCGAGACGTTCGGGCGTCGCATCGGGGGACGCGCAACCGACGCACATGCAGAGAAGCCACGCGACGCACCCGATCACCCAACCCATAAGCGACTCCGACCGCGCGGCGACTCTGATCCGCGTCGGCGGGATTCTAGGCTTCGGGGCGGATCTCGTAGAGCGGATCGATCGACGCGTCGGGAGCGAGATCGACGATGGGCTTCAAAAGGCCGTTGTCGATGCCGTAGACCCACCCGTGCAGGTGGGGACGACGATGCTTCTTCCAAGCGCTCTGGATGCAGGTGGTCTTCGCGAGATTGTGCACCTGTTCGAGCACGTTGAGTTCGGTGAGGCGGTCCGCGCGGCGGTCCGCGTCGTCGATGGACTCGAGTTCTCCGCGGTGGGTCCGGTAGACGTCCTTGATGTTGCGGAGCCAATGATTGATGAGACCGAAGTCCTTTTGCGTCATCGCCGCACGGACGCCGCCGCAGCCGTAGTGACCGCAAACGATCACGTGTTCGATCCCCAAGACTTCGACGGCGTATTCGACGACGGTCAGAAGATTGAGGTCGGTATGCACCACCACGTTCGCGACGTTGCGGTGCACGAAGACCTCGCCGGGCAACGTCCCGGTGATCTGATTCGCCGGGACGCGGCTGTCGCTGCAGCCGATCCACAAGAATTCCGGCTTCTGCAGCTGCGAGAGGCGGCTGAAGAAACCGGGATCCTCCTTGACCATGGCCGCGGCCCAGGTCTTGTTGCGTTCGAGCAGTTGTTCGATGCGCATCATGCGGGGGTATCGCCGACGGGGGCGTCGGTCGAGGGCGTCGCACCCGCGGCCGCCGCGCGAGCGGCCTCCGCATCGCGGATCGCCGCGTCGAAGTCTTCCGAAGAAAGAACTTCGACTTCGATCAGCTTCGTCGCGAGACGGTCGAGCACGTCGCGATTGTCTTCGAGGAGCTTGCGCACTTCGACGTGCGCCGATTCCACGATGCGGCGCACCTCGGCGTCGATGCGTTCGGCCGTGCGGTCGGACACCTGTGCTTGCGATGCCTCACCCCGCCCGAGGAACGGATTTTCGGAGCTCGTGTCGTAGGCGACGGGCCCGAGTTCGTCGGTCATGCCGAAGCGACACACGATGGCCCGCGCGAGGCGGGTGACTTTCTGCAAGTCGTCCGCGGCGCCCGTCGAGCGGTGGTTGAAGACGATCTCTTCGGCCGTACGGCCACCGAGGGTCACCCGGATGCGCGCGAGCAACTGTTCGCGGGTGATGATGTAACGGTCTTCGGAAGGCAGCGTCAGCGTGTAACCGAGCGCCCCCTTGCCGCGCGGGATGATCGACACCTTCGCGACCGGATCGGCGTCGGGCGTGAACTTCGCCACGAGCGCGTGACCGAGTTCGTGATAGGCCAACACCCGCTTTTCCTTCGGGCCGATGACTTTCGATTTGCGCTCGGGGCCGGCCACGGTGCGTTCGAC
Organism: uncultured Planctomycetota bacterium; assembly: GCA_903916245.1. Taxonomy (GTDB): domain Bacteria; phylum Planctomycetota; family CAIWVZ01; genus CAIWVZ01. Next base: position 14,469 of record CAIWVZ010000210.1, read on the forward strand.
CGCTTCCTCGACCTCCTGCTTCGAAATGTCCTTGCGGCGACGACGGGCGGCGAGGAGCGCGGCCTCGTTCATCACGTTCGAGAGGTCGGCACCGGAGAAACCCGGTGTCCGCTTCGCGATTTCTCCGAGGTCGATATCCGCCGTGAGCGGCTTGCCGCGGGCGTGGATCTTGAGGATCGCTTCGCGGCCGCGGACATCCGGCTCGTCCAACACCACTTGGCGGTCGAAACGACCGGGGCGGGTGAGGGCCGGGTCGAGGATGTCGGGACGATTGGTGGCCGCGATGATGATGACGCCCTTGCGTGCGTCGAAGCCGTCCATCTCGACGAGCAGCTGATTCAGCGTCTGCTCGCGTTCGTCGTGACCACCGCCCATGCCCGAACCGCGATGGCGGCCGACCGCGTCGATTTCATCGACGAAGATGATGCACGGGGCCTTCTGCTTCGCCGTTTGGAAGAGGTCGCGGACGCGGGCCGCGCCCACGCCGACGAACATTTCGACGAAGTCCGAACCGGAGATCGAGAAGAAGGGCACCCCCGCTTCGCCGGCGACGGCGCGCGCGAGAAGAGTCTTGCCGCAGCCCGGGGCGCCCATCAGGAGGACGCCGCGCGGGATCTTGCCGCCGAGGGCGGTGAAGCGATCGGGTTCCTTGAGGAATTCGACGATTTCGGCGAGTTCTTCCTTCGCTTCGTCGGCGCCCGCCACGTCGTTGAACGTGACGCCCGTCTTGTCTTCCCCGACGATCTTCGCCTTCGAGCGGCCGAAGGAAAGCACGTTCTCTCCCTGCATCCGGGACGATCGGAACATGAATAGGAAGACGAGGAGCAAAAGGAACGGCAGGCCGAAGACGAGCCACGTCCCCCACTCGGATTGCGGGGAGAAGAAGTAGTCGATGCCACGCGGCTGAAGCAGTTGGACGAGTTCCTCGTCGCGGATGAGGCCGCGCTCGGTGCGGAACTGGATGAACTGCCCTTCAAGCCCGGCGACCTGATTCTTGGCGCGGCCCTTCACGCGGTCGGCGCGCACTTCGCCCACGATGGTCCGGCCGGACACCTCGATCGTTCGCTTGAAGTACTGCGACAGGCTCGCCCGGCTTTCGGGCGCGGCGCCCGCCGCGGGCTTCGCCTGGAGCGGGATTTCTTCGATGATGCGGACGAAGTCGCCGTAGTCGATCGCGACCTGCGACGCGGTGCTCAGGCTGTTCGAGAGCCAAAGCATGAGGCCGACGGCCAACACCGCCAAAATGAAGGGATTTCTCGCGAAAAAACCCTTCTTCGGCCCCTGCGGGGCGTTTCCGGAACCCTGAGGTCCCTCACCCGGTCGATCGGACATGCGACTCCTTGGGTCTGACGCCGTGCCTTTCGGTGGGCGAGCCCCTCACCGAAGGTGAAGGATCCTACCAATCCCTGTGGGACATTCCCCCCCGGAGACGTAGAATCCGACACCCGAAAACGGGGCCTCGGAGGGGGCCGCCCGAGAGCCCTACGGTTCAGGTTTTCACCCCCTCCCCTACACCCCTCCCGAAGGGCGCATGAGCGACAAACCGCACTCCGTACAACGTCCGGACGGCATCCACGACCAGATCCTCGACGAGGAACTCAAGTCGTCCTACCTGACCTACGCGATGAGCGTGATCATCTCGCGCGCCCTGCCGGACGTGCGGGACGGGCTCAAGCCCTCGCAGCGTCGCGTGTTGTTGTCGATGCACGACCTGAACCTCGGCCCGCGCGCCAAGTACAGGAAGTGCGCGAAGATTACCGGCGACACGACGGCGAACTACCACCCGCACGGCGACCAAGTCGTCTACCCGACGCTCGTCCGTCTCGCCCAAGACTTCAACATGGGCTACCCGCTCGTGGACAAGCAGGGCAACTTCGGTGCGATCGACGGCTCGCCCGCCGCCGCTCAGCGTTACACCGAAGCGCGCATGTCGGAAGCCGCGGTCGACCTCCTCGACGATCTCGAGAAGGACACCGTCGACCTCGTGCGCAACTACGACGATTCGCGCGACGAACCGACCGTGTTGCCGGGCCGCTTCCCCAACCTTCTCTGCAACGGCTCGCAGGGCATCGCGGTCGGCATGGCGACGTCCGTGCCGCCGCACAACCTTCGGGAAATCGCCGACGCGATCATCGCCCTTCTCGCCAATCCGGACATCGACCTCGCGGGCCTCATGGAATACGTGAAGGGCCCCGATTTCCCGACGGGCGGCATCATCTGCGGCCGTTCGGGCATCGTGCAGGCGTACGCGACCGGCCGTGGCCACCTCACGGTTCGCGCGAAGGCCGTGATCGAGCCCATGGGCAAGGACCGCGAACAGATCGTGGTCACGGAACTGCCCTATCAGGTCAACCCGATCACGATCTTCGAAAAGTGCAAAGACCTCATCGCCGACAAGGTGGTCGAGGGCATTTCGAACATCAACGACGAGACCGACCGCGAAGACGGCCTCCGTCTCGTGTTCGAGATCAAGAAGGGATTCCAGGCCGATGTGGTCTTGAATCAACTCTATCGGCACACGCAGTTGCAGGACACGTTCTCGATCAACCTGCTCGCGCTGTCGAAGGGTCGCCCGGTCACGTTCGACCTGAAGCGACTTCTCGCCGCCTACGTCGATCACCGCGTCGAAGTCATCCGCCGCCGCACGCGCTTCCTGAAGCGCAAGGCGGAGGAGAGGCTCCACATCGTTCTCGGTCTGCTCATCGCGATCGCGAACATCGACGAGGTCATCCGCGTCATCCGCGAGTCGCCCGACACGCCGACCGCGAAGACGAACCTCATGGCGAAGTTCCTCCTGTCGGAGCGCCAAGCGACGGCCATCTTGGACATGCGCCTCGCCCGCCTGACGGCTCTCGAAGCCCACAAGCTGGAAGAGGAACGCCTCGAACTCGAAGCGCAGATCCGCCGCTACAACGAAATCCTCGGCGACATCCGCGAGGTGCACAAACTCATCGTCGAAGACCTCGAAGCGCTGAAGGGTCGCTACACCACCGCGCGCCGCACGGAAATCGCCGAAGCCGAAGGCGAGATCGAAGACGAGCGCCTGATCCCGAACGACCCGATGCTCGTCACGGTGTCGCACTCGGGCTACATCAAGCGCATCTCGCCGCAGGAGTTCCGCGCTCAAGGTCGCGGCGGCAAGGGCATCACGGGCGCCGACACGAAGGACGGCGACTTCATCGAGCGCCTCATTTCGGCGAACAACCACGACACCTTCCTCGTGTTCACCACGCGCGGTCAGGTGTTCTGGCTCAAGGTCTACGCGATCCCGCTGCTCGGTCGCACGTCGGCCGGCCGCTTCATCGAAAACCTGATCGAGTTCAAGGAACTCGAGTCCGAAGGGGGCCGCAAAGTGAAGGAGAAGGTCGCTTCGATCCTCCCCATCGCGAAGGGCGGCTTCGATACGGACCGCTACCTCGTCACCGTGACGCGTCAGGGCATCGTCAAGAAGACTCCTTTGTCCGACTACGGTCGCCCGAAGAAGGGCGGCATCATCGGTGCGGGCCTGAAGGACGACGACGTCCTGATCCGCGCGCTGATCACGTCGGGCAAGGATCACATCCTCATCTCGACGGCGAAGGGTCAGACGATCCGATTCGACGAAGAGGAAGTGCGTCCGATGGGGCGCACGGCTTCGGGCGTCATCGGCATCTCGTTCAAGTTCGACGGCGATGAAGTCGTCGATGCGGACGTCGCCGACGACACCGCCGCGTTGCTCACGGTCTGCGCCAACGGTTACGGCAAGCGCAGCCTCTGCTCCGAGTACCCCCAGAAGGGTCGCGGCACGCAGGGCACGCAAAACGTCTCGTCCGAAGGCATCGAGCGCAACGGCAACGTCGTCGCCGCGCGTGTCTGCCGCGGAGACGAAGATCTGATCATGATTTCCGTCAACGGCATGACCGTGCGTACGACCACCGCCGAAGTCCGCGAAATCGGACGCGGCGGCATGGGCGTGCGCGTCATGTCGCTCGCTTCCGACGACCGCATCGGCGCCGCCGTGCTCGTCGACCGCGCGCCCGACGAACCCGCGGCGGATGACACGGCCCCGGCCGCCTCCACCGGCGACGCGACGTCGACGGGCGAAGCCCCGGACGCTACACCGACGCCCGAAACGCCCGCCACCTGATACCCACGACCCGCGGTCGCCTCGCGGCCGCGGGTCTCATTCGAGAGATTCCCATGCTCCCGCTCCGCGCCTCCATCAACGACGCCTTCAAGTCCGCCATGAAGAACCGCGACGAGGTCGGCAAGCGCACCTTGTCGTTCCTCAACGCCGCCATTCGTCGCGTCGAAGTCGACGAGCGCCGCGACGCCACGGAAACGGACATCCTCGAGATCATCAACAAGGGGATCAAACAGCGTCGCGAAACGATCGCGGCCGCCGAAGCCCAAGGCCGCGCGGACATCGCCGAAGCCGAGAAGGC
>CAIWVZ010000211.1 GCA_903916245.1 uncultured Planctomycetota bacterium
GCCAAACGTGTTCCGGCTTGCCGTAGCCTTCGTACCACACGGGTCGAAGGATCGACGTCACCGTGACTTCGGCGTAGTCCGCGTGCAAGGACAAGACCGCGAATCCAGACCGCGTCACCGCGACGACGCCGTCGTTGCGCGGAAACATGTCGACGGCGAGGATCGGCTCGCCGAACGGTTTCGCGGCTCCGACCGATTCACCGGCCGTCATGTTGTGGACGCGGACCGTGCCGTCCGCGTGTCCCGTCACGAACAAGCGGTTGCGACGCGACACGCCGACGGCCGTCGTCGCCCCGGCACCCGATTCGAGGACGTGGGCGCGCGTCATGATGCCGCCGTCGGACGTCGTCGCCGTGTCGGGCTTCGTGCGGAACCACCCTTCCACCGACCCCGAAGCTCCACCGACGACGAGCGTCGAGGTGCCGATCATCCACGTGGCGGCCCCCACGGCGTCCGATGCCGGAGGCGCCAGATCGAAAACCTCGGCGATTCGCGGCCGACTCAAATCACGGGTGTCGTGCCGCACCGTATAGCCGTCCGGCCACACCGCGAGCACCGTATCGCCGAGATCGGAAATGAACAGTTGCGCGGGCGGCTCCTTGCGGGGCGTCGGCGCCGCCGCGAGATCCCCCGTATCGAGCTTCAGGGTAATCTCGCCCGTAGCCATGTTCTCGCGGGTGCGGACTTCGCTGACGGCGGCGCTGCCGTCCTTTCGCCACACGGCGAGCATCGCGCGTCCCGACGACGCGCCGGTGGCGATGAGGGTCACCGGAACCTCGCGGTCCCCCTTCACCGAAGGCTGCATCTCGACGGAAAGCGTTTGCTTGCGGAAATTGCCGTCGGGAAGACGTTCGAACGACGCGTCGGCAACACGCACCAAAGGCGTTCCGGCGTTGCGCACGTCGGCGGGCGCATCGGCGGCTTCCACCCGGCGCGAAGCCATCTTGACGGTGCCGAGGCGTACGGAACCGTCGGCGAAACCCAACGCGACGGCGTTGCGTCGCGCATCGAACGAGATCGCCGTGACTTCTCCACCCTCCGTCAACGGACGTCGGTCGAGGAGCGTGCCGTCGTCGAGGGACACGGCGCTCGCCGTCGCATCGCGATGAATGACGATGGCGAAGCGCCCGTACTCGTCCGCGGCCAACCCCGCCACTCCACGGTCGAGATCCGCCCGCGGCGTCGCCACGATGTCGAAAGCCGAACGCTGAAACAGAGGGACGACGACCCACACCAAGAAGATGCAGATCGTCGCGACGGCGATGATGGTACCGATGCCGCCGACGGTGATGAGCCATCGGGCGGCGAATTCGGTGATCCGAACCTTGCGGGACGTTTTGCGTTCCCGACGCAGGCCGGTGAAGGTCTTCGGTTGTTCCAACGTCGATCCTCGAAGCGGCCCCTCTCCGAATCGGAGCGAAGCCGCTTCGCGTCAGTCGAGCACGGTCACTTCGGATCGATCGCGATACCGACCGACTTCAACGCGCGCTCGGCGGTCACCCGCTTCACGGGATAGTAGCCGTCCTTCACGACGTCCTTCTGACCTTCCATCGAGAAGATGTAACGGATGAACTCGCGACGGAGGGGGTCGATCTCGGAACCGGGCTTGTGGTTCACGTAGAGCCAAAGGAATCGCGAGAGCGGGTAGTCGCCCGAGTAGGCGTTCTCGGGTTCGGCCGGAACGGCCTTACCCCCGACCTTCTCGGACAGGGCGATCGCCTTGACGTCGGCGGTCTTGTAGCCGATGCCCGAATAGCCGATGCCGTAGAGGTCCGAAGCCACACCCTGCACGACCGAGGACGACCCCGGCTGTTCCTTGACCGAGTCCTTGAAGTCGCCGTTCTTCAGAACGATCTCCTTGAAGAACCCGTAGGTGCCGGACGCCGAGTTGCGGCCGTACATCGAGATGGGCTTGTTCGCCCACTCACCCGTGAGTCCGAGATCGCCCCACGTTTTCACATCCTTCTCGAATCCGGCCTTGCGGGTCTTCGAGAACACGGCGTCCACCTGGGAAAGGCTCATGGACGCGAGCGGGTTGTCCTTGTGGACGTAGACGGCGAGCATGTCGACCGACGTCGGCAGGCCCGTCGGCTTGTAGCCGAACTTCTTCTCGAAGTCGTCGACTTCCTTCGCCTTCATCTCGCGGCTCATCGGCCCGAACTGCGAGGTCCCCGCGATCAAAGCGGTGGGCGCGGTGCTCGAACCCTTGCCCTCGATCTCGATCTTGACGTTCGGGTACAGGCGGTAGAAGCCCTCCGCCCACAACGTCATTTCGTTGTTCATGGTGTCGGAACCGACGCTCTTGAGGTTGCCGGAGACACCCGAGACCGGCTTGTAGGACGGAAGCGTCGGATCCACCGCGACGGCCTGCGCCGAAGCCGCGGCGGCGAGGAGGAGAACGCCGAGCAGGAAGGACTTCACGTTCATGGAGGGTCGCCTTTGCGCGGGATTCGCCCCGCTGCAACCCGAGGTTCGCACCCGACCGTCAACGGAAAGCGACCGAATCATGAAGATTGTGTTAAGAAGCGGGCGGCGCGGCGCCCGCCGCTCCGAGCAACCCCTGATTTTCCCCGGGAATCCCGCACTTACGCACCCTTAACATCCGACGGAGCCTCCCGTGTTCAGCATTCTCCCCAAGGACGACGGTTTTTTCGATTTCTTCGAACGGGCGGCGGCCAACGTCCACAAGGGTGCGGAACTCCTCGAAGCGTTCCTGACGCACTACGACGACATCGAAAACCGGGCGCGACAAATCCGCAACGTCGAACACGCGGGCGACGAACTGACCCGCGAGTCGATGGAGATGCTGAACAAGGCGTTCATCACGCCGTTCGACCGCGAAGAAATCCACGCGCTCATTTCCCAACTCGACGACATTCTCGATCTCATCGAAGACACGGTGAACCGCATGGTGCTCTACCGCGTCACCGCGCCGACCGAAGACGCGAAGCAACTCGCACAAGTGTTGGTGAAGTGTTCGAAAATCATCGTCGAGATCATGCCCGCCCTGCGGGAGATCAAGAACCCCCGCGTCATCCTCCTCAAGTGCCAAGAGTTGAAGGCGCTCGAGTCGGAGGCCGACCGCATCGAACAGCACGGACTCGCGGCGCTGTTCAACAGCCGCCAAGATCCCATCGACGTCATCAAGTGGAAGGACATCTACGCCGATCTCGAGAACGCGACCGACCGGTGCGACGACGTCGCGAACGTCGTCGAAGCCATCGTGATGCGCCACTCCTGAGGAGGCTCCATGGACTTCGACTTCAGTCTGTCGGTTTGGATCGTCATCCTCCTCGCCCTCGTCTTCGACTTCCTCAACGGGATGCACGACGCGGCGAACTCGATCGCGACGATCGTATCCACCCGGGTGCTCAGCCCCCAGGCGGCCGTCTTTTGGGCCGCATTCTTCAACTTCGTGGCCTTCGCCTTCTTCGGATTGAAGGTGGCGAACAACATCGCGAAGGGCGTGGTCGATCCGGCCCTCATCACCGTGACCATCGTCGGGGCCGGATTGGTCGGCGCGACCGTGTGGAACATCGTGACGTGGTACTTCGGCATTCCTTCGAGTTCCTCGCACGCGTTGGTCGGCGGATTCGCGGGTTCGGCCGTGGCGGCCCACGGATTCGACTGCCTCATCTCCGAAGGGCTGATCAAGATCGGATCGTTCATCATCATCGCGCCGCTGCTCGGCATGGCGGTCGGCTGGACCATCATGGTTCTGACGATGTGGGCGTTCCGGAAGTCGGCCTATTCGAAGGTCAGCGGGCTGTTCCGGAAACTCCAGTTCGTCTCGGCCGCGCTCTACAGCCTCGGTCACGGAGGCAACGACGCCCAGAAGACGATGGGCATCATCTTCGCGGTGCTCATCGCATCGAAGAACATGTCGCCGAAGGATCCGATCCCGTTGTGGATCGTTCTGACTTGCCACTTGGCGATGGGTCTCGGCACCCTTGCGGGCGGATGGCGCATCGTGAAGACGATGGGATCGCGCATTTGCCACCTGCAGCCGGTCCACGGTTTCTCGGCGGAAACGGGTGGCGCGCTCTGTCTCTACGGCGCCTCCGCGCTCGGCATCCCCGTCTCGACCACTCATACGATCACGGGTGCGATCGTCGGCGTCGGATCGACGCGCGGCAAGCGCGCGGTCCGGTGGAGTGTGGCGGGCACGGTGGTGTGGGCGTGGATCTTGACGATTCCCGCATCCGCCGCCGTCTCGGCGATTTCCTATTGGATCATCGCCGCCGTCGCCGCCCGCATGGCGTGATCGCCGCGTAGGATGACCGCGCATGTGCGGCATCGCCGGCATCTTCGACATCGGTTCCCGTCGTCCACCCTCCGCGGAGATCCTTCGCGGGTTGATGCGGGGTTTGGCGCGGCGGGGTCCCGACGATGCGGATGGGTTCATCGAACCGGGGGTCGGACTCGCGGCGACGCGATTGGCGATCGTCGACGCCGACGGCGGACGTCAACCGTTTCGGCGTGCGGCTTCGGGAGTGTCGGTCGTCCTCAACGGGGAGATCGACAATCACGCCGAACTACGGGCGGACCTGATCGCCGCCGGAGTTCCCTTCGCGACCACCTCCGACACGGAAGTCGTCGCGGCCGCGTACGAGACCTTCGGCGTCGATGCCTTCGCGACGTTTCGCGGAATGTACGCGATCGCGGTATTCGACCGCCGCCGCGGGACGTTGGTGCTCGCCCGCGACCCCGTCGGCGAAAAACCCCTGTACGTGGCGGACCTCGGAGGCGGCTCGTGGGCGTTCGCTTCCGAGCCCGGCCCCCTCGTCCCACTTCTCGGGTCGTCACCTCCGATCGACGAGGCCGCGATCGGCGACCTTTTGACCCTCGGCGCGATCGCGGCCCCTCGATCGCTGTTCCGCGACATCCGTCAGCTCCTCCCCGGTGAGTGCCGCCGTTATCGGCTCGACGGCTCCGCGACGCCGACATCCACGTTCATCCGTCCGCCGATCGCGATCGATGCGACCGTCGACGGCGACGACCTCGAGGCCCTCGAAACCGCGCTTCGCAACGCCGTCGACGCTTGCCTGAAGCCCGGAGTGCCCGCAGGCGTGTTTCTGTCGGGGGGAATCGACTCGGCGCTCGTCGCCGCCTTCGCCCGGGACTGTCGGCCCGACATTCCGACGTATACGGTGGCCTTCGACGAACCGGATCTCGACGAGTCGGCCGCCGCGGCCGTCGTGGCCCGCCACTTGGGTCTCGAGCATCGCATCGTTCCGATGCCCGTCCCCACGGAAGCGGACATCACCGCACTCGCCGACACATGGAGTGACCCGTTCGCGGATTCCTCGGCGTGGGCGTTTCGCGAACTTTGCAGCGTCGCGTCGCGCGACATCCGCATCGCTTTGACGGGTGACGGCGGCGACGAAGGGTTCGCCGGATACGACCGTCATCGTGGATTCGGTCTCCTCGCCGCGATGCGAAAGTCGGCCACCGGAACGGCATTCGGTGCCGCTCTCCGCATCGCGACGGCGACGATGGGCGGAGAACGTCTCCGCCGTCTACGACGTGCGTGGGAGGCGTTCCCGGGTTCCGCGTCGGATGCGTGGTTCGCCCTTCGTTCGATGACCTCCGACGAGGATCGCGACGCCGTGTGCGTCGATCCGCACCTCGCTCGCGCCGTCGCGACACGTGCGGATTTCGCGGCGATGTTCGCAACGACGGAAGGGGCCACCCCCGTCGATCGCGCGCGCATCGCGGACCTCGCGCACTATCTCCCCGACGACCTCTGCGTGAAAAGCGACCGGGGTTCGATGGCGTTCGGACTCGAAGCGCGGGCGCCGTTCCTCGATCGGGAAGTTCTACGCATCGCCTTCGGACGAACGAAAAAACCGGACGCGGGTATCCGCCTCGGAAAACGCCGACTTCGCGCGTTGGCGTCGCGATTCCTACCGCCCGCGACGGTTCACGCCCGCAAGCGCGGGTTCGGCGTTCCGATCGCGGATTGGCTCCGAGGCCCACTTCGCGATTCGCTGATCGCGCTGGTCGATCGTCCGCATCCCGCGCGCGAAGGCCTCTTTCGGGAGGCGACGATTCGGTCGTGGATCGAAGATCACGTCGGCGGTCGAATCGACCGCGCCCCCATTCTGTGGGCGCTCATCGCGCTCGACGCCACGCTCACACGGCACCTCCCCCGTTAGGGTTTCTTCTTCGGCCCCTTCGCCGGCTCCTTGCGGTCTTCGGGCCACGGGTGCTTCATCTTGACGATGTAGTCGCGCCATGCCGCCTCGAGTTGATCGAGCCGCACGTCCTTGATCGCGACTTTCAAAGCGAGATCCTTGGCGGTCTCGGCGACTTTCTGTTTCTCTTCGAGCGTCGCCTCCGGTCCGAGCAGGGCCACCGATTTCGTGTATTCGTCTCGGAGGGTGACGTAGTAACGATCAAGCAACCCCGACCACTGCGGGTTCTTCTTCGCCTCGGGCGACTCCTTCAAGAACCACACGAAGGCCCAACCGGATGCGTAGAAGTTGCCGACCTCGGGGCCGTAGTACTCCGGGCGCTTCGCGTTGAGAAGGCGTTCGACGCCGATGAACCCGGGAGCTTTCCCTTCGTGGAGGTCCTTGATGCGCGAGATACGCCACCGGGACGGTCCGATGTCCTTCACGCGATCGCCGTACTGCGGAATGATCGCACCGCTGAAGTAGTCGCCGCACCCCTCGTTGAACCAATCGTGCGGACTGACCTGCCCCACCGCGTAGTAGATGTACTGGTGGAGCGCTTCGTGATAGAGCACGAGAAGGGCGTCCTTGTCCGTACTCCGGCGCGCGGTTCCCTTCTCGCTGTCGAGAGCCGTTTGATAATAGTCGTAGAAAACCAGTTCTTCGTTGCCCGGATGCCAGTAGCCCCCCGTGTTCGGAGGTCCTCCGTACTGGGTGTATTCGGCCTGATTCCGGCAGACGCGCACGATCGAGACGGCGTCGACCGGCTTGACGGGAGGAAACGTCTCGACGAAGACGGGTCGGACGGCTTCGAGGTCACGAGCGATCTTGTTCACGAGAATGTCGCGCTCGAGATGGTGGACGACGATGAAGTTCTCCGTGTCGATCGCCTTCCAACCCTTGGCGAGACGACGACGAACCTCGATGCGGAACGGAATGTTGCGCAACTTCTTGCCCGCGTACATCGATTCGAGGCGCTCCTCGAGCGCCTCGGCGTCCGCGCGAATCGCGAGACTGCGCGCGACGCGACGCATTTCCACGACGAACTCGCGCTCCATCGGCGACGCGGACGTGGCGACCATGCCGACGATTTGGGGACCGTCGTCGCGAAGCGCCAGGTAGCCGATGCGGTTCCACGCCGCGTCCGCGCGCGCATCGTCGCGCTCGAGCATCCACTCCTTCAACGGAGCGTTCGGTGCCGACAGAGGCTTCAGTTTCCATCCGCCGAGTCGGCGCTTACGAAACTCATCGAACCCGACGATCCTTCCGGCCTCGAGCATCGCCTCGCGCACGGTCTTCGGTCCCGATTTTGCCGAATCGCCTTCGGGACGCGAATCACTCGCTCGTGAATCGGGTCGGGATTCCGGACGCGATGCGACCGCGTCCTCGGGACGCGATGCCGGAGCGGACTCGGCGATGGGAGTCTTCGCCGCGCCGGTGGTGCCACCGACGGGCTTCGGGACGACGAAGACGTCGAACGACGGCTTGACCATCGCCTTCGCCTTCTTGAGGATTTCGGGAACTTCACGCCGTACGTAACGCGCACGCGTGACGGTCTCCGTGGGAGGAAGCGGAAACTCGGCGTAGTCGACGGGGTAATAGAAGCCGACGCCGCACGCTTCACCGGTGTTCGTCCGGTAGCCGTCCGGCGCCTGAGCGAAAAGCAGCGCCGAAGCGGCGATCAACCACGCGGAAAGAAGCCGGAGCATGCCGCCATCTTATCGGGGAACGACCATAAACGCCTGCGGTGCAAGATCGTCGCAAATCCGCCTCCCCACGCAGTTTAAGAGGACCGATTGGTAAAAGGTGGGGTACGATTCAAAACCGCACCCGCGCGGCTTTTATCACCGCAGGACGGTCCGTCCCCGCCCCATGAGCCTCCGCCTTCGCCTCCTCATCGTCATCATCGCGGCCGCGCTGCCGACCACGATCGCGAGCCTCATTACCGGATCCATCAATCGGGGCATTCAGACGGACGTCGGCGAACTGAGGCGCGACGCCCAACTCGCCATCCGGGCCGAGGACGTGACCGGATCCACGCTCGAGATCGAATTGTCTCCGGCGGGAGCGGGTCCGCGACGCCCCATCCAGATCGACCGACTTCCGCGCGAGCGACGTCCGAAACTCCGCGGGCCCATCGAAGCCGTCGACGCGAAGTCGGGAACGATCACCCTGTTCGGTGTCGCCTTGTTCCAACAAATCGGTCCGGACGGCAGACCGACGACGGAGTCCGATGCGAAGGACGAGCCTCTCGTGGTGGGTCAGCGGATCGAGGCTAGTTGCTCGATCGCCCAAAACGGCCGATGGACCCTCCGTAAGATCAAGTCGAAGGACCTGAAGCCGGAAGACAAGATCAAAGGAACGGTCAGCGTCGCCTCGAACTTGCCCGACGGCGGCGTCGGGCTCGACATCCACGGCATCCGCCTCAAGACCGTCGCGACCGACCGCATCAACGTTCCCCGCGGCCCGCTCTACCGCCACGAGACGGCGGCACGCATGTCGCTCACGACTCAGGAGTCCTTGGCGGCGGCGCACGACCTCATCAAGTCCCGCTATTTGAAACGGGAAGCCCGCACCGACGCCGAGAAGACCGCGCGAAAAGCGGATATCGAGGAGATCGAAGAGAGGATCTCCGACGCTTTCGACGACCTCGATACGTTCTGGAAAGAACTGAACCGCGACGCGGAAACGGAACTGGCGACGGCGAAGGCTTCCGGGGCGTCGGCTCGCGCGACGTCGGAAGCGAAGCGCAAGGAGGAACTTCTCGGACCGTTGATGACGTCCCTGAACGACCTCCGCTCGCACCTCGACACGCTGAGAACGACGACCTCCGACCTCGTCGCGGCTCAAGAAATCCTCCAGAACAACGTGGAAAGCGCGGTCCGCAAATCCGTTCTTCCGCGTCTCCGCGCGCTCGAACTGCATGCCGAAGAACAACTGAACGCGGACCTGAAGGACATCGCGATCCGAGCTCAGGAAGCGTCGCGTTTGACCCTCGTCACCACGATCGCCGGAGCGCTGCTCGCCTTGACGTTGGGCATCCTTTTCTCGCGAACGATCTCGAAGCCGGTATCGGCCCTCGAGTCCGCCGCCCAACGGATCGGCGGCGGCGATCTCACCGCGCGCGTCGAAGTCGCTTCGAAGGACGAACTCGGCCATCTCGCGGAGACGTTCAATCGGATGGCCGTGAAGTTGGCGACTTCGACCGTCTCGCTCGACAACTTGAACGACGTCGTCGAATCGCTCGCGGGCGGACTTTTCATCCTGAGTCCGGAGGGCACCATCACCACGGTGAACCCCGCGACGCTCGCCATACTCGGATTCTCGAAGTCGGAACTCGAAGGGCGCCCGATCCGCGAACTTTGCCCCGACCTCGCCGTTCTCGAAACCTGCCGCGGGCAGGATCGTCTCTTTCTGACGAAATCCGGGGCAAGGATCCCGGTCTCGTTCTCGGCGGCGCCCCTCGGTGGTGGCGGTGCGGACTTCCGAGGATTCGTGTGCCTCGCGGAAGATCTCTCCGAGCGCAAAGCCATGGAAGCCGCTCTCAAGAACTCCGTCGCCGAGAAGGATCTTCTGCTCCGGGAACTCCATCACCGCGTCAAGAAC
>CAIWVZ010000212.1 GCA_903916245.1 uncultured Planctomycetota bacterium
ACGGCGGCTGCCGTATCGGCATCGCCCCCGGTTACATTCACCGCAAGGGGAACATCGGCGTGGTTTCCCGCAGCGGCACCCTTACCTACGAGGCCGTCTGGCAGCTTACCTCCCGTGGCTATGGCCAGAGCACCTGCGTGGGCATTGGTGGGGACCCCGTAAACGGCACCTCGCACCTAGACGTGCTCAAGATGTTTAATGACGACCCCGAGACCGAAGCGATCATCATGATCGGCGAAATCGGCGGCACCGCGGAAGAGGAGGCGGCCGACTACGTGAAGGCCCACGTGAAGAAGCCGGTCGTCGGCTTCATCGCCGGGCAGACGGCGCCTCCGGGACGCCGCATGGGTCACGCCGGCGCCATCATCTCCGGAGGTTCCGGAAAGGCGTCGGACAAGATGGACGCCATGAAGCGCGCTGGCATCGCGGTGTGCATGAGCCCGGCGGATCTCGGAGCGACGCTGGTCGACGTGTTGAAGTCCCGCGGCTGACACACCGCGGGGAACGGGGGGCGGAATGGGAACGGGCACGAAAAGCGGTGGGGACCGCTTCATCGTGACGGGGGGACGGCGCCTTTCGGGCGTCGTCCGTCCGTCGGGCAACAAGAACGAGGCGCTGCCCGCGATCGCGGCGGCACTTCTCGCGCCGGGAGTCACCGTGCTCGAGAACGTCCCGAAGATTCGGGACGTTCTCCACATGCTCGACTCCGCGGCGTCCGTCGGCGCGGTGATCACGTGGATCGGACCCAACGAGGTTTCGATCGACGCCACCGAGATCCGCACGGACGCCCCGAAGCCGGAAATCGCGTCCGTCATTCGCGGATCGTTCCTACTCGCCGCCCCGCTGCTCCATCGCAAGGGGCACGCACGCCTTCCGCGTCCGGGCGGCGACAAGATCGGTCGTCGACGCCTCGATACGCATCTCATCGCCCTCGAGGCGTTGAAGGCGAAGGTGCACGACACGACCGTCGCCTACGACCTGTCCTTGCCGTTCGGTCGCTTCATCTCCGACGTCGTCTTCCTCGACGAGGCGAGCGTGATGGCGACCGAAAACGCGCTGATGGCCGCCGCCGTCGCGGACGGCGAGTCGTTCATCCTGAATGCGGCCTCCGAGCCGCACGTTCAAGGCCTGGCCAAGATGCTCGTCTCGATGGGCGCGAAGATCGAGGGCATCGGCACGAATCGTTTGCGGATCGAAGGTGCCCCCAATCTCAACCCGACGCGTCATCGTCTCGGCGCCGACCACATCGAGGTCGGTTCGTTCATGGCGATCGCGGCGATGACGGGCGGCGAGATTCGGATTCCCGACGTGGATCCGGAGCATTTCCGCATGATTCGTCACGTCTTCCGACGCCTCGGCGTCGTCACGCACTTCGAAGACGTGACCACGCTCGTCGTGCCCGCGAGACAGCCGCTCGAAGTTCAGTCGGACGTCGACGGCTCCATCGTGAAGGTGGACGACGCTCCGTGGCCCGGATTCCCCGCCGACCTCACGTCGCTCATCGTGGTGCTCGCGACGCAGTGCAAGGGGACGGTCCTCGTGCACGAAAAGTTGTTCGAGTCGAGGTTGTTCTTCGTCGACAATCTCCTCCAGATGGGCGCGAAGATCGTGTTGTGCGATCCGCATCGCGCCGTGGTCGTCGGTCCGTCGCGGCTCCATGCGGCGGAAATGGCGTCACCCGACATTCGCGCGGGCATGGCGCTGATCGCGGCGGCCCTTTGCGCGGACGGGAAGTCGGTCATCCAAAACGCGGCGCAGGTCGACCGCGGCTACGAGCGGATCGAGGAGCGCTTGCGGGCCCTCGGTGCCGACATCGAACGAGTCACGTCGTGACGAAGCGGCGGCCGGGATTCCTCGCACCGCTCATCATGGTGGTGGCCCTCCTGACCGCCGTCTTGCCGGACGCGGTCGTTTTCGACGTCACGTCGGCCGTCGGCGGCTTCCGCGTGGCCGCCTGTCTCGTGATCGCGGGGCTCGCGTTGGCGGTGTCGTTGCTGGAAACGCGGCTGATCGCCGTCAAGGCGGCGGTCGACGGCATGGTCGACACCATCAACAAGCAGATCTACGGTGAGGACTATCAGACGATTCGCGACGCCGTGACGATCCTCGTCTCCACCATGAAGAAGGGTGGGGAAGGGAAGGCGGTCGCCCGCCGGGAACTGGAGCGGCTTTCGGGCCAGTCCTTCGGGGACGACGGGCAAGCGTGGGCTTCCTGGTGGGAAAAGGCCCGTCCGACGTTTCGTACTCAAAAAATGCGACCGAAGCCGCCGGAATGAGGGTATGATGGTGTTGGGCCCAAGGGACCCCAACCCGCATGCCACTCCTCCTTCTCGGACTTGGAACGGTCGAACTCGTCGTCCTACTCTTGATCTTTCTCGTGCTCTTCGGTTCCCGTCTGCCCAAGGCCGCCGGCAACATCGGCTCC
>CAIWVZ010000213.1 GCA_903916245.1 uncultured Planctomycetota bacterium
GCGTGCGCCATGGCCGCCTTCAGAGCGGCGAGGAAGGCCGGATAGGTCAACTTCCCCGTGTTCACGTTGTAGCGCGACGTGTGGAACGTGTCGACGAGAATCGGGAGATCGTCGCCGAAACGGTGGACTTTTTCGTGTGCGAACGGATGGGCCGCGCGGCGGACGCTCGTTCCTCGCGAGGCGAGGTGGGACAGCCACGCGTCGTGCGCGGTCTTGCCGAGAGCGAGGACGGCCCGGATGTCCGCGAGGATGTCGAGCTCTTTCGCCAGGAACGGCGCGCAGGCGCGCACCTCCGCCGGAGTCGGTTTGTTCTCGGGGGGGCAGCACTTCACCGAATTGGTGATCCACGTCGAACGCAGGACGAGTCCGTCGTCCCGCGACACCGATTCGGGGCGTGACGCCAGTCCGACTTCGTGGAGTCCGCGATAAAGGAAATCGCCGGCGGCGTCGCCGGTGAACGGCCTTCCCGTTCGGTTGGCTCCGTGGGCGCCGGGGGCGAGCCCGAGAATCAGCAGGACGGCTTTCGGGTCGCCGAATCCGGGGACGCCTCGCGCCCAGTAGTCGCGGTCCTTGCGGAAGGTTCCGCACCACGAGGCCAATCGCGGGCATCGCGCACAGGCCTCGATGTCGTCCGCGACGCGACGGAGGGGAGCGGGGAGCGGCGCGGGCTTACGCACGGGGATGATGCTTCTTGTGGACGGACGCGAGGCGACCGGCGTCGACCGCGGTGTAGATTTGCGTGGTGTCGATCGACGCGTGCCCGAGCATTTCCTGTACCGCGCGGATGTCGGCGCCGTTCCCGACGAGGTGCGTCGCGAACGAGTGGCGAAGGGTGTGGGGCGAAGTCGTCGCCGAGGCCCCCGAGAGGCGCGCGCGACGCTTGACGACGCCGGCGAGTGTTTGCCGCGTGAGGGGACGTCCTCGATCGCCGATGAAGACGGCGTCTCCCGAATCGGGGCGGACGAGTCCCGGTCTTCCGGACTTGATCCAACGGCGGACGGCGTCGCAGGCGGCGCCGCCGAGTTGCACGATCCGCTCCTTGTCGCCTTTGCCGAGGACACGTGCCCGTCCGTCGTCGAGTTGGAGGTCGCGAAGGCGCAGCCCACAGAGTTCGGATGCCCGGAGGCCGCCTCCGTAGAGGACTTCGAGAATCGCCCGATCGCGCAGGTCGCGGGGGGCGTCGCCTTCGGGACTCTCGACCAGTCGTCGGGTCGTCGGCTCGGGAAGTGCTTTCGGCAGCGTGCGCGGGCGCCGAGGCTGGGGCAGCGGAGCGGTGGGGTCTTTGGTCAGTTGCCCTTCACGCAAACAGTGCTTGAAGAAGGAGCGCAGGGCGGCGAATCGGCGGGCGACGGTCGCGGGCGCATCCCCCCGTTCGCGGCACCCACCGAGAAAGTCCGCGACATCGGCGGTCGTCGCGGCTTCGAATCCCGGCACGCCGCGGGCTGCGAGGGACTCGGCGAACGCGGTCAGGTCACGTCGGTAGGCATCGAGCGTGTGGCGCCCCGACCCCCGCGTGGTGGCGAGATCCTCGAGAAACGCCGTCACGAGCCCTTGCATTGTTCTTGAAACCTAAGGGGGGGAGGGGTTTCCGTCAAATCGTCCCTTCGTTGATCCCCCCTCCCTGACCACCTAGAATCCTCCGAGATCCATCCCATGAGCACCCCCTTGAGGACCCCCGACGTGCCCGCCGCGTCTCCCGAGGCCCTCCTGCGCGCCCTTCGCATCGTGGAGGACCGTTGGTT
Source organism: uncultured Planctomycetota bacterium (assembly GCA_903916245.1). Classification (GTDB taxonomy): domain Bacteria; phylum Planctomycetota; family CAIWVZ01; genus CAIWVZ01. The sequence goes on from CAIWVZ010000213.1 coordinate 1,743, forward strand.
GGGGACGCGTCCCGGATTGGCGCGGCTCGCCGACGTCGCACCCACGGAAGCTCGGGCGCTCGCCACCGCCGTCGCGGACCTGCGCGCGGTCCTCCAAGACCCGAAGACGCCGGAATGAACATCCGGTTGGGATTTCTCGTCTTCGTGGTGATCGGCATCGTCGCCGACTTGTGGACCAAGGATTGGGCGTTCCGGGTCATTCCGGACAACGCCTACCGCAACATCGTCGTGATCCCGGGGTGGCTCGAAATCACGAACGTTCGCAACTCGGGCATGGCGTGGAGTCTCTTCCAAGGTCTCGATCCGAGGATCTGGGTGGCGGTTCGCGGACTCCTGACCGTCGGACTGATTTGGATGTGGAATCGTTCGTCGTCCGGCGGATGGTGGGTGAATCTCGCGTTCGCCTGCGTGGTGTCCGGTGCGATCGGCAATCTGCACGACAACGTCTTCGCCGACCATGGACACGTCCGCGATTTCATCTCGGTGATCCTCGGTGGTTGGCGCTTCCCGGTCTTCAACGTGGCCGACTCGCTGATCACGTGCGGTGCGCCGATCCTCGTCTTCACGATGGCCAACGAGCCGGAACCGTCCGGCAAGGTGTCCGCATGACCTCGCCGCTTTCCGTCGACGTCGGAGGTGTCCGTCTCCGCAATCCCGTGTTGGTCGCATCCGGGACTTTCGGTGCGGGCCTCGAGGCGGTCGAACAGGGCGTCGATCTCGCCGCGATCGGCGGCGTGGTGACGAAATCCGTGACGACGCAGCCGCGTGCCGGAAATCCGCCGCCGCGCATCTGCGAAACCGCTTCGGGAATGCTGAACTCGATCGGCATCATGAACCCGGGGGTCGACGGATTCCTCGCCGAAATCATGCCGCGCTTCGCAGCGCTTCCATGCGCGCGCGTCGTGAACGTCGCCGGGGAGTCGGCCGAGGATTTCGAAATTCTCGTCGGGCGCTTCGACGCCGTCGACGGATGCGACGCGATCGAACTCAACGTCTCGTGCCCCAACGTTTCCGGCGGCCTCGACTTCGGCATCGACGTTCACCTTCTCGAATCCCTCGTTCGAGGATGCCGTGCGCGCACGCGCAAGCCGCTTTGGGTGAAGTTGACGCCCAACGTCACCGACGTCGTGCCTTTGGCTCGCGCGGCGGTTGCCGGTGGTGCCGACGCCCTCGCGTTGACGAATACGTTCCTCGGCATGGCCGTGGACTGGCGTCGACGTCTTCCCCGACTCGGATCGAAGACGGGAGCGGGCGGACTTTCGGGACCCGCCATCAAACCGCTCGCGCTTCATGCCGTTTTCAAAGTGGCGCGGGCGGTGGACGTCCCGATCGTCGGTATCGGCGGCATCCGAGACGCCGACGATGCGATGGAATTCATCGTCGCCGGTGCGACGGCGGTGCAGGTGGGAACGTCCAATTTCACCGACCCCGCGGCCGCCGTCGACGTCGCGGAGCAACTCGCCGCCTTCGTGCGTGACGGCCTTTTCGCCGACCTCGCGTCCGTCCGCAAATCCCTCGTGGTCCCGAGGCCTCACGCGTGAGACTCGAGGAAACTCCGCCGTCGATGGTCGCGAAAGCCGTCGATACCTACTTGTCCGTCGCCTGGGGCGACGAAACGGGCAAACGTCGTCCGAGCGTCGGCTTCGAAGGGTGCGCGACGATCGACGACGCCCTCGCGAAGTTCACCGACGACCGCCGACAAGGGAAGATGCGACGCTGGACGCTTCGGCTCGGCAATCGCAAGTATCCCTTCATGAAGCTCGTGTTTCAGGAACTCCTCGTCCGCGACGATTTCTTCTTCGCGGTGGATACGCACGACGATCTGGAACTCCACGGCGCGATGGACGATTTCGAAGGATGGCTCGCCCTTCGTCGGTTCAATGCCGATCTCAAGGTGGATATCGAGCGCGCGTGGGTTCGCGAGGGCGTGCCGACGTTCGCGGCCGTCGTCGCGGAAATGGAACGTGCCGCCCGACGATCGACACCGGCGGCGGACGCGCCGCTCGTCCTCGTCGTCGACGACGACGTCAACATCGCCGCGGGAGTCGAATCCGTGTTGACCCGACAGGGTTACCGTGTCGTCAAGACGCACCGCGTCGCGGACGCGCTCGCCGCGCTCGCGGCCGAACGACCGAGCCTGATCCTGTCGGACCTCGAAATGCCCGAAGCGACCGGACTCGATCTCGCTTCGGCCGTCCGCGGCAATCCCGACACCAAGGACATCCCTTTCATCCTCGCCACCGCGGCGAGCATCGACGCCAGCAATTTCCGATTGATCGACGGCTTCGTCGTCAAGCCGTTCGAGACGGAGGTGCTTCTGGCGTTCGTCACACGAACCCTCCGTTCCAAGAGGGGCACGCGCGGAGGACCCGCGCGAGGAGAGTCATGATCTTCGAAGATCTCGTCCGCAAGTTTCTGAAGCTCTTCCCGTCGCGGAACGAGCGCGAAATCCGGCGTCTCATGCCGAAGGTCAAGGCCATCGCCGCGCGCGAGGCCGATCTCGCCGCCAAGACCGACGCGGATCTTCGCGCGGAGACCGACCGCCTCAAGGCGCGGCTCGCCGCGGGCGAGACGCTCGACGACATTCTCGTCGACGCGTTCGCGTTGGTGCGTGAAGCGGCGAAGCGTCGCATCGGACTGCGGCACTACGACGTTCAGATGGTCGGCGGCATGGTGCTCCACATGGGGCGCATCGCCGAAATGACGACGGGCGAAGGCAAGACGCTCGTCGCGAC
>CAIWVZ010000214.1 GCA_903916245.1 uncultured Planctomycetota bacterium
GGCGCGATGCGCGACCGCGTGAAGGCGGCGCCCGCCGGCGCTCAGCCGGGCGACGTCGCCGTCGGCGATGCCGTCGCGACTCTCGATCGCGACTTCCACGTCGCGATGGACGACGATTTCAACACGCCGATCGCGATGTCGAGCCTCTACGAGTTCGCGAAGCGGATGAACGCGGCGTTGGCGGGTGCCCCCGTTTCGAAGGAAGCGTGCGCCGCCGCGCTCGACACGTACGTCGCCCTCGCCGGGGGTGTCCTCGGCCTGCTCCCCGCGGAAGGGGACGCCGAAGACGGTCGAAAGGGCGATTTGGAGCCCGTGATGCAGGTCGTGCTCGACGTGCGTCGCCTTCTCCGCGAACGGAAGCTCTTCGACTTGACGGACGTGTTGCGCGACCGCTTGGCCTCCGTCGGTATCGACGTGAAGGACACGAAGGACGGACCCGTCTGGCAACGACGCGGGTAGAGACGGCGGTCGGAGGCTCGCGGCTCTAGAATCCGCGCATGCGGACCGCCCATGTCTTGTTCGTCGGCCTCCTCCTCGTCGCGGAGGCGGCTGCCCAAATCACACCGTCGGACATTCCGAATCCGAAGCGTTGGATCGACGGCTGCGCGACGCGGCCGACGATTCTCGCGCGCCGTGAGGCTTGCGGAGAACTCCCGAGCGCGGTCGTGGCGTTGCCCGGCGACATCGAGCCGATGGAGCGTCCGCGGATGCTCGTCGTGGGAGGTCTCGGAGCCTCGTCCCTCGCGGGCGCCGCGATCGCGGCGCGTCTGCCGACCGCGTTGGCGGATCTCGCCGAACGCGATCCCGTCGTCGCGGATGCGTTGGAGAAGGGCGCCGTCGAAGTCCTGCTCCTGCCCGTGCGGGACGCGACGTCGGCGGGTGTCGCGTGGGACGACGACCACGACGGACTCGTCGACGAAGACCCGCCGCAGGATGTCGACGGAGACGGTCGCATCACGACGATGCGGGTGCCGGATCCGCTCGGTGACTGGCGCGTTTCGCCGGATTCGCCGCGCCTCATGGTCAAGGTCGATCGGGCGAAGGGCGAGCGCGGCACGCACCGCATCGTCGTCGAAGGCCGCGATGTCGACGGCGACGGCGCGATCGGGGAGGACGGTCCGAACACCGTCGACCTCGATCGGAATTTCCCACACGGGTGGCGCGAGTTCGACGCGGGAGCCGGACCGTTTCCCTTGAGCGATCCCGCAGCCCGCGACCTCGCGAGATTCGTGATGAACGCGAAGCCCGTGGTGGCCGTGCTCGCGCTTGGAACACGGGACAACCTCGTCGCGGGGATGCCCAAGTGGACGGATGAACGGCCTCATCGGGGCGCCGACGGCGACGATGCCGACGTCTTCGCGGACGCCTCTTCGTCGTTCAAGAAGCGTTTCCCCGACATGCCCGGCGCGGGAGGCGCGCCCGACGGCGGATTCTACGCATGGGTCTATCACCAACGCGGGATCTTCGCGTTCGCGTCTCCGTCGTATGCACCGCCGAAGCCGCCCGAAGGGACGAAGGTCGACGGTGCCGAACCGACGACGGACGACATGCGCCGTCTCTACGATGCGGACACGCGACTCAAAGGCCGGGGATTCGCGCCGTGGAAGGCGTACGACCATCCGACGCTCGGCAAGGTGGAGATCGGTGGCTGGGTCGATGCGCCGTCGAACGTCCCCGGAGCGGACGAGATCGATGCGCTCGTCACCGGCCATGCGGGATTCGTCGCCGACGTCGTCGCACGCTTCCCGCGTCTCACCGTTCCGGCCGTATCGGTACGCGCGCTCGGCGGGACGGTCTACGAACTCCGCGTCACGCTCGCGAACGAAGGCCGTTGGCCGACGTTGTCCCGCATGGCGGGGCGCACGCGCGTTGCGTTGCCGACACGGGTCGAACTCGACGTGCCCGCCGGGACGGTGTTCGAAAGCGGTGAAGCCCGAACCTTGGTCGAGACTTTTTCGGGCGCGGGTTCCGGACGCGAGTTGCGCTGGATGTTGCGCGCTCCCGCGGACTCCGTCGTCGGAATCGACGTGATTTCCGAGAAGGCGGGCTCGTCGAAAACCAAGGCCGTTCTGACGGGAGAAGTGAAGTGATGCCGCGTCCACTCTTCGTCGTGATGATCGTCGTCGCCGCGTTCTGCGGCGCGCAGTCCGGCGCTCCCGTGACACCGAAGGCGACGTTGGACATCCCGTGGAATCGCTTCCGCGATTGGACGGAAACCGAGTCGGCCTTGAAGGCGATCCGCGGTGCGTGGCCGTCGCTCGTGACGCTCGAATCCATCGGTGAGTCCGTCGAAGGTCGAACGCTTTGGTTGGCGACGCTCGCCGATCGCGACGGCGTTCCGCTCAACGAGCGACCCGGGATGTGGATCGATGCGAACGTTCAC
>CAIWVZ010000215.1 GCA_903916245.1 uncultured Planctomycetota bacterium
CGTCGCCGGCCGTCGTCGGGCCGTAACGGTCAGGATTTCGGGAGGAACGGCCCGGCGCGACGCGCCTGGGCCGCGGCGGCTTCCGATCCGACCGCGGAAGCGATCGCGGCGACGACGGCGGTGTGGACACGGAGAACGGCGGCGTCACCCTTGCCGGTGCCGACCAACAGGCTTTCCGGGGTCGCGCCCCCGCGTACGATGCGGATGAAGTCGCAGTTCACCGGGCCGAGAATTCGTCGACCCTTCGAACCGAGATCGAGAGCCGCGACGGCGTCGATCACCGCGACGGCCAGGCTCGGCTCGACACGGAATGTGCGCAACGCATCGCGCCCGAAGACGAGTCGTCCGTCCGGCGCGACACGAAGGAACAGATCTCCTTCGATGCACGAGCGGACCTCGATCAACGTTGCGGGGGCCTCGACGTCCGGTGGATGGGCGACGATCGTCGGAGGTGTTTCGAGCGAAGCCCCCCGTGCCTTGAGAACCTGAGCGGCGATCGTCGCCGCGGACGGTGCGTCGAGCGCGCGTTCGACGGACGGAACCGTTCCGCCGAGCGTCTTCAACCAATCCGAAGCGGCGGTGCGCGCCACCTTGCCGGGGTCGAAGTCGCCGAACTTCCGGTCCAAGGTCAAGTCGCGACATGCGACGACGACGGCTCGCTTCGGGTCGTAGTCGAACGCCGCGCGCGCGTACTCGAGGCGTACCGCGGCTTCTTCGTCTTCGGAGAGACGCGCGTTGTCCGGTACTTCTTCGAACGCTCCGAGGGCCGCAAGTCCCCGGATCCCCGCCGCCCGGCTCCGTGCCACGGGGGAGACGAGGGCGGCCGTAAAGAACACCGCCGATTCGGCATCGGCGTGGTCCGCGAGCGCTTCGAGCGCCATCGGCTTCCAAGCGAAGGAGGGAGCCGTCACGACGTTTCTGAGCGCCGCCGTGATTTCCGGGAAGCGCAAGCGACCGAGCGCCCGCACTCCGTCGAAGTGAAGCTCCGGGCCCATCGCGCGAAGACGGTCCGCGATGGCGCCGTGGGTTTCGGGATGTTCGAGCGCCCACTTGACGGCCGATTCGCGTTTCGTCACCGAAGGACCGAGAACCGCTTCCGCCGCGGCTTGCGGCGTCGGCGCCGTGCGCGTGCTCGGTGCGGAGTCGACCTGCGCCAAGAGACACGAGGTCGCAAGGACGGCGACGACCATGCGTCGGATCATTGGACGGTTTCGGTCCACGTGACGACGCAACCGTCCGGATTTTCCGCGACGACCTCGAGGGTCTTGCCGCGGTGCGATTCCGGCAAGTCGACCTTCACGGTCGAGGACTTGTCGTTCACCGTCGTTTCGAGCACCGCATCGCCGCCGGCGGTGACGATCACCTTCACCGGGACGGAAGACGAATTGACGACGAACGAGTACGAGTTCCCCGCCTTCGGGTTTCCGGGGTGCTCCATCGCGAGGTCGCAAGGGACCAACGCGAGGGCCAGAGCGAGAAGTGCGATCCGCATGGGCGCATTGTAACGGGCGGGTAGCATCGTTCGATGCCATCTCGAGAATCTCGACCCGTCGTCGGTCCGGTCGATATCCAATCCCTCCAGCGGGACGGTCGCGGCGTCGGGCGCCTCGGCGCGCGGACGGTCGTCGTGTCCCAAGCCTATCCGGGTGACTCCGTGATCACGCGTGTGGACGTCGAAACGAAGTCCGTCTTCCAAGGACGCGTCAAGCGCGTCGTATCCGCCGCGGAAACCCGGCGCCCTTCCCCGTGCGCCCACGCGGATTGGTGCACCGGGTGCCCCTATCTCGGAGCCGATCGTGAAGCCGAGATCGCTTGGAAGCGGGGCTTCGTCGTGGAAGAGGCCCGTCGGCAGGCGATCGACCTTCCGGGGGATTGGACTTTCGAGACGCCGACCGCTCCGTGGGAGTGGAGGCATTTCGCGAAGCAGATTTTCGGGTTGCGCGACGGGCATCTCGTTCTCGGGTCGTATGTCCAAGGGACGCACGTCGTCGTCGACAACGCTCGGTGCCCCGTGCTCGTTCCCGGACTGCAAGTGTTGCTCGAGCGCGTCGTCGCCGCCGCACGCCACGTGGGGGCCCGACCGGACAACGTGGGGGCCCCCGGACTATTGCACGTCTTGGCTCGGTCGTCGCGCGCGGACGGGCGGTGCCAACTCGTCGTCGCGACACGCGATCCGTCGGGGGCCGATGCGCTTGCGATCTTCGAAAAGGTCGTTCCGCTCGACCCCGAGTTGGTTTCCGGTTGGGTGTTGATTCAAGAACAACCTTCGAACAATCTCCTCGAGGGACGTGCGCTCCATGTCCACGGATTCCGAGACCTGACCGACACGCTTCTCGACGTCGAGTGCCGGATCGGGCCGACCTCCTTCTTCCAGGCGAATCCGGCGTGTGCGGAGACGATGTTCCGGGACGCGGTCGAACGCGCGGGTTCCGGGCGATCGGCCCTCGACCTCTACTCCGGTGTCGGGATTTTGGCCGTCGGTCTCGCGAAGCGCTTCGAACGGGTTACCGCCGTCGAAGCGGTCGAGGAGGCGGCGGCCCTCATCCGGAAAAACGCCGCCAAAGCGGGGGTGGCGGTCGACGCCGTTCACGCCGACGTCGAGACCGCCCTGGACGTGCTGTCGGACAGGGGCCCGTTTGATGTCGTAGTGGCGGATCCGCCTCGAAAAGGCCTCGGTGCCCGAGGGACCCAGGTGGTGACCCGATTGGCGCCTTCCCGCCTCGTTTTGCTGTCGTGCGACCTCGCAGCGTGGGGGAAAGATGCTCGGACCTTGATCGATTCCGGGTTCAAACTCGGGAGATTCACGGTTTACGACGCATTTCCGAGAACCGCCCACGTCGAGGTCTCGAGCGTTTTCGAACGAGCCTGATGGGACGGAGCGGATGGTCGCGAGACCCGTTTTTCTTCGGGAAAGCAACCCCGAAGTCCGTTAGGATCGAAGGGGCGCATTGTTCCCAAACCTTTCGCATGTCGCGACTTCGGAAATTCCTTTTGGCGGTCGGATCCGCCGTGATCGTCCTCGGGGGGTGCATGACGCCTCCCAGGGCGTTGGAGATGTCGGACGAGGCCGCGACGGGCATCGTCGCCGAGAAGCAAAAGGCTCTTTTCGGGGAGTCCCGCCCGTACAGCGTCGTGCGACCGGACGGGCGTGAGCACCCGACGGCGATCGACAGCGCCACGGGGCTCGCATCGCGTCCGGCGCCGCTCAAGTTGTCGCGCGCCAACATCCTCGAATACGCGGCTCGCAATTCGCGCGAATTCCAAACGGAGCGCGAACGTCTCTACCGCGCGGCTCTCGCGCTCGCATCGGAGCGTGAGGATTTCACCTTCCACCCGTTCGCACGCGTCGGCGCCGACGTGAAGGAAGACGCGGGCGTCGATTCGGTTTCGGGGAACACGCAGATCGGGACCACTCGGCTCCTCGAACAAGGAGGTTCCTTTCTCCTGTTCGCGGGAGCGAGCTTCCTGACGTTCGGAAGCGGCGGTGCGTCGACGACGTCGTCGCTGCTCGGGATGAACTTGTCGTTGCCTCTTTTCCGCAACGCCGGCGAAGACGTGGCGATGGAGAATCTTCGTCAGGCCGATCGCAACGCTCTCTACGCGCTGCGGGACTTCGAGCGCTACAAGCAGCGATTCGCGGTGGACGTCGAAGTGCGCTTTCTCCGACTCCTTTCTCTCGCGCGGCAGGTCGGCAACGAAGAACGCAACCTGCAGCGTCTGCGCGAGACGCGTGAACGCAACGAAGCGTTGGCCGAGGCGCAGCGATTGACCGAAATTCAGGTCGACCAAGCGCGTCAAAACGAACTCGACGCACAGAGCCGCGTCCTTCTGTCGAAGAATCGATTTCAGTCGGCACAGGACGAGTTCAAGCGCGTTCTCGGCGTGCCGGTCGATTTGTTGATCGACGTCGATCCGAACGAGCTCGCCGATCTCGAACCGCTGATGGCGCGCGGGGCCTCCGTTCCCGACACCGTCGCGATGCGGCAGGGACTCAGGCTTCGCCTGGATCTTCAGAACGTCCGCGACGATCTCACCGACGCGATGCGGCAGATCACCCTCGCCGAAAACGCCCTCGAGCCCGATCTTCGCCTCGACCTGCTCGGCGAAGTGCCGAACGCGCCGGGCAGTACGTTCAGGCCGCGCTTCGAGGACGGCGTCTATCGCGCCGGAATCTCCGGCGACCTGGGCCTCTATCGTAATTCGGAAGCGTTCTCGTTGCGTTCCGCGCATCTCGACCGAGAGTCCGCCGCCCGCGCGATCGAAGGGTACGAGGACGTGGTCAAGACGGAGATCCGTCTCGCGATGCGCAACCTCGAGCAGGGGCGGATCAACTACGACATCCAGAAAAACGCCGTCGCCGTCGCGGCCCGGCGCGTCGAGTCGGTCAACGAGTTCATCTTGCGCGGCGACGCCGCGACGCGCGACCTCCTCGAGGCGCAATCGTCGCTCGTACGCGCCGAGAATTCGCTTTCCGACGCGATCGTCGAATATCGAAATTCCTTCCTTTCCTTCTATCGGGATACGGGTGCGCTCGTGATGCGCCCCGAGGGGCTCGACCATGAAACCAGCGATGCACTCCTTCAGGCTCCGTGACGTCGTGGCCGCGCTCGCGTTCGCGTCGATCGCGACCGGATGCGGCGGGGACGACGACGAACAAGCCGTGCAAGCCGTTCCCACGAAGGCCGTCACGCGCGGCCCGATGCGCGTCACGGTGACCGCCGGCGGCGCCCTCGCGTCGGCCCGCCCCGTGCGTGTCCTGAACGAAATGGAAGGCAAAGCGACGATCCTGTACCTCGTCCCCGAGGGGACCGCGGTCAAGGAAGGGGACGTCATCGTCCGCCTC
>CAIWVZ010000216.1 GCA_903916245.1 uncultured Planctomycetota bacterium
CATCCGGCCCTCGCGGTTGCGGAACTCATGCGGGCCCTGCTCGACCAACACGGTGTCGGGTGGGAAACCGCGTTCGACCTCGTCAAGGGGACGCTCGGATACACGAACCACACGTTGCTTCCGGAAGCCCTCGAACGTTGGCCGGTTCCGATGCTCGATCGCGTTCTCCCTCGGCACATGGAGATCATCCGCGAGCTTGATCGGCGACTCGACGCCATCACCCTGCAGTCGGAGCCGGCCGACGCATCGACGCGTGCGGCGATGTCGATCATCGACGATTCGCCGATTCCTCACGTTCGTATGGCGAATCTCGCCGTATGGGGAAGTCATGCGACGAACGGCGTCTCGCGATTGCATTCGGACTTGATCAAGGAACGACTGTTTCCAGGATTCGCGAAGCTTTATCCGGAACGTTTCACGAACGCGACGAACGGCGTCACGCCTCGGCTTTGGATCTTGAAGGCCAATCCCGCGTTGGCGTCGCTTCTCGACGACGCCATCGGACCCGGATGGGTGACGGACCTCGGACTTCTCGAATCCCTCCGTACACGTGCGAACGACACGGCGTTCCACGCCGAGATCGGCCTCGTGAAGGAATCCGCGAAGCGGACCGCCTGCAACTTCATCTACACGGAGACGGGGATCCTGCTCGACCCCACGATGACGTTCGACGTCCATGTCAAGCGCTTCCACGAATACAAACGACAGTTGATGGTCGCCCTCGGCGCTCTGGTGCGTTGGCGTCGCATGAAGAACGGGCGCGGGACGCTTCCGCACGTGACGTTGTTCGCCGGTAAAGCCGCTCCCGGATACGCCCGCGCAAAACTGATCATCCGTTTCGCGTGCCGCGTCGCCGACGTGATGAACGCCGACCGTGCGACGTCCGGGACCATGAAGACGGTCTTCTTGCCGAACTACAACGTGGCGACGGCGGAGCGCGTCATTCCCGCCGCCGACCTGTCCGAACAGGTTTCCACCGCGGGCTGCGAAGCCTCCGGCACCGGGAACATGAAGTTCGCCATGAACGGAGCGCTCACGATCGGCACGATGGACGGAGCGAACATCGAGATTTTCGAGCGTGCGGGGCGCGACCACATGTTCGTCTTCGGACTCGACGCGGAAGCGGTCGAGGCCCATCGACGGCATCGCACGCGCGGTGCGGACGTCCTACGAGCACATCCCGAGATCCAGGATGTTCTCGACTTCACCGCGAGTTCGACATTCGATCCGACGGGCGCCTTCGCACCTCTGCGCGATGCGATCTTGGGGCCCGACATGTGGTGCGTCCTCGCCGATCTCCCGGCGTGGCTCGACGCTCAGGATCGTGCCGAGGCCCACAAAAAAGATCACGCGGCGTGGAGCGGATCCATGATCCACAACATCGCCGCGGGGGCCGGGTTTTCGTCCGATCGAACGATCGCGACGTACGCCCGCGAGATTTGGCAACTCGGAGAGCGGTGATCAGGCGGTCGCGACGAACGCGCTGACGACGTGACCCGCCGCCGCGATCTTGACCTTCGAGTCGTTCGCGATGGGCCCGGAAGTGATGACGTATCCCTTCACGGGCTTGCCGGGGTTTTGGTCGGCGACCGACTGAACGAGCTTCAAGAACGCGTCGGCGTCCTTGGTGTCGAACGATCCCCTCTTCGAAACCGGCACGATGGCCCACGTCGCCGTCCGGCAACGGGCCAACACGAAAGGTTCTTTCCCTTTCTGCCCGAACTCGGCCGGACTGCATTCGCGGATTTCCGTGAATCGGGGCAACCGGACCCGTTCCGCTTCGAGATCCAAGGGAGCGCCTTTGCGGAGATGCTCCATCAGGGAATCGGTGTACATGAGTTCGTTCACGGCGCGTCCTCTCCTCGCCTCCGGCGTCCCCCCCTCACTCGAGGCGACGTCGGCGGACTTTGGCACGTCCGCTATTAGGCCCGAAAAGGTCGAAAATGTCAAGTGTATTGGACATCGGGACTTGCGCACCGCGCGCCCACCTCCGCACGCCCGGCGACACTCAAGGACGCGCACGCAGCGCGCGATCGAGATCCTCCTGAAGATCGTCGAGGTGCTCGATGCCGACCGAGAGTCGGATCAGGTTGTCCGTAATTCCCAAAGCCGCACGGGTTTCCGCCGGGATCGACGCGTGCGTCATGATCGCCGGATGCTCGATCAGGCTTTCGACGCCACCGAGACTCTCGGCGAGAAAGAAGAAGCGGGTGGACCGACAGACGCGCCGAGCCGCTTCGAGTCCTCCGCGCACGCGGACCGACATGACGCCGCCGAAGCCTGAAGCTTGGCGCTTTTGGATCTCGTGCCCCGGATGCGACGCGAGGCTCGGGTGCAACACGCTTTCGACTTCGGGGTGCGCGGCGAGCCACGTCGCGATGGCGGTCGCGTTGCGCTCATGCGCGGCGATGCGGACCGCCAACGTCTTCAGACCTCGAAGCGTCAGCCACGAATCGAAGGGACCCGGCACCGCGCCGACGGCGTTCTGGAGGAACTTGAGTCGCGTATGAAGGTCGGGATCCGAGACCGCGAGGAAACCGCCGACGACGTCGCTGTGTCCCCCGATGTATTTCGTGGTCGAGTGCATGACGATGTCGGCACCGAGCTCGAGCGGCCGCTGAAGCGCGGGGCTCATGAACGTGTTGTCGACCGCGAGAAGGATCTTCGCCTCCCGCGTGATCGCGGCCAATGCCGCGATGTCGCTGATCTTCAGCAGCGGATTGGTCGGTGTCTCCATCCACACGAGCTTCGTACGCGGGCGGAGCGCCGCACGCACCGCCTCGGGCTTCGAGGTGTCGACGTAGGTGAATTCGAGGCCGAGATGGCGGAACACCTTGTCGAACAGACGGAAGGTGCCCCCGTAGACGTCGTCACCGCAAATGACGTGATCGCCCGCCGCGAACATCGTGAGGACGGTCGTGATCGCACCGAGTCCGGATCCGAACGCCAGGCCGAAACTCCCGCCCTCGAGCGCGGCGAGGCACTGTTGCAGAGCATCGCGCGTCGGGTTCGACGTCCGCGTGTACTCGTGCCCCTTGTGGACACCGGCGTCCTCCTGCGCGTAGGTGGACGTCTGGTAAATGGGGACGACGACGGCACCCGTCGACGGATCGGGGTCTTGCCCCACGTGGATCGCCTTGGTTTCGAAACGCATGCCGGATGTTAGCGCGCCTTCGTTTCGACGACGAAGTGACGCCAACGAGAGCGCCAAGCGGCCGCTCCTCCCACCCCTCCCACCCCTTCGACACGAACACCCACCTTCACGCGATAGACGCCGCGCGCCACCAGTTCGCGGTCGAAGACGGCGGGCAACGTGTCCCAGGCGACTTGGAACGTGTGGCTCGGCCATGACACCGCATCCCCCGCTCGGGGCACGAACCGCAGAAACCCGTCGCCGAACGGCTCGCAGCGCGAGGCGGGCACGTCGTAAACGACGGGAAGATGAACTCCCGATGCGATGACGAAGTCGAAGGTCACCCTGTAGTGCTCCATCGGACGGACGGGACGAAACTCGACGACGGGAGGCGTCGACGGGGCGATCCGCGCGTGTTCCTTCGGCGAGAGAAGCCCGACTTGAGCCACGAGGTGTAAAGGCTCCGGATCTCCGGTGAGCTTCGGCCCTTTGACCGATATCCCGTGTACCCATCCGGAACGAATCCACGCGAAGTCGTCGGGCGTGAACACGGTGAGACGCCCGAGCCGGGGATCCACCACACCCAACGCCACCTCCCGGTCGCCGTCCTCCATGTGCCACGTGACCGTGGCCGTCGTCGTCTCCCCCGCGGGATCGAGGTCGAACGCGACCGCGTTCAGCGACCGAGCCGAAAGCGGCTCGGCGAAATCGGCGCGGCCCCCCGGTCGGCTCCACGAGAGACGCGGAAGCCTCTCGACCACGGTAGGTATCAACACTCCGTCGTCGACGTACCGGTCGGCGACGACGCTCGCGAAGCGGATCGCTTCGGGCCGATCCCAGAAGTAGGGGACTCGATCGATCGTCGAACGATCCCCCCACCACACCACCGTGCGATCACGCTTCGAGATCGGCGCGTGAAAGGCTCCGTTGGTGTTGCAATAGATGAGGGGAATCTCTCCGACTCCGGCATCTCCGTCGAACACGAGCCAGTTGGTCCGAGGATGCGCGTCGAGCAGCGCCGACAACGATTCCACCCGCGAACGGATGCGCTCCGCCGCACGATGCTCGGTCGCGGCGACGTGCGCGACGAACAGAAGTTCGAAAGCGAAAAATGCGAGTACCCATCCGACGTGCACGCGATCCCACGCGATCCCCAACAAGACGGCGAACACCGCGAAACCCGGGTACAGAAGTCTCGAGATCCCGTTCGTTCCGTGGTCGTTGAAAAGAAGCGCCGCGGGCGCGAACGCCACCCCGAGAACGACGAGGCCGGCGAGGAACACACGCGGACGTACGGTGCCCGCGGTCACGAGCCCGGAAAGCGTCGCCGCTCCGAGCAACGCCACGATTCCCGCTCGAAGCGATGCCACCATCGCGTCGACCACGGATTCCGACAATACGGGCAACCAACTCGCATCGGCGAGCGCGGGATCCTGATTCCAAGGAACGAGGCCCTGAAGAACGGACGTCGCGAGATGAAACGCCTTGGTGACGATGAATGCGAGATCGCGATTCGACGTCGCGTCGTAGGCGTACGACAGAGCCCAATTGCCGTCGAGCGCGTTGGCGCGCCATGCCCATGCGAACACGAGCATCCCCGTGGTCCACGGAAGCCACGCCCACCGACTCCACGGCGCCCCGTCGCGTCGACCCGCTCCGACGGCCAAAACCATCGCCGGGAGAAGCATGATGGCGCTTTCCTTCGAAAGAAACGCCGCCGCCACGCAAAGGCCCGCGATCGTCGCCCGAATCCAACCACGCTCCATGAGGCACAACGTTGCCGCCGCCATCATCGCGGTGGCCAAGAGATCGCCGGTCGCGGCCGTCCACGATACGGCTTGAATGCCGCCCGGAAGGATGGCCGCACACGCGGCTCCGAGGAGGGCGCCGCGCGGACTGCACAACTTGAGCAAGATCCGGTGGAGGAGCACCGCAACGACGCCGTGAACGAACAGGAAGGCGACGTGGAACCACAAAGGGTCGGCGAACGACCCGTTCAGTTGCATCAACGTCCACCAAAAAAGCCAAGCGACGGGGCGGTAGAGGTAGCGCGGCGGTGCGTCGCCCGCTTCGGCCAGCGCCAGCATCTCCTGCGCGCGATCTTTCGCGGCACCGTCGTCGATGCCGAGTTCGGTTCCTATCCCGGGAAGCAGCGCGTAATCGTCGAGCTGAAAAGGAAGCGTCGTCGTCCACGAGTGGACGACGACGGCCAAAACGAACAC
>CAIWVZ010000217.1 GCA_903916245.1 uncultured Planctomycetota bacterium
CCGCCGAGCTCGACATCGGCCTTCACGACGACGGAGTCGTACCCTTGGAGCAACGGATACACGAGTTCGTGCAAATGAATCGGAGTTCCGTCGCGGAAACGATTGCGGAAGTCCTCGCGTTCGAAAACCTGAGCGAGTGTCCGTTTCGAAAGGAGACCGATCATGCCGAAGAAGTCGAGGGAGGCGAGCCACTCGCCGTTGCGACGCACTTCGAGCGTTCGTGGGTCGAGAATCTTGACGACCTGCTCGAGATACGAAGCCGCGTTGCTCTCGACGACCTCCCGGGTCAACTGCGGCCGCGTCGCGTTGCGACCCGTCGGATCCCCCACCATCGCCGTCGCGTCTCCGATGATCAGCACGGCACGATGACCGCAATCTTGGAAAGCACGGAGACGCCCGAGCGCCACCGTGAATCCGAGGTGCAGCATCGTGGCGGTCGGGTCGACACCGAGTTTGACCCGAAGTGGAACACCGCTCGTCACCGAGCGCGTCAATTTGCGGCGGAGGTCCGCTTCGGAGACGACGTCGACGGCGCCTCGGCAGAGGATGGCCATCTGGCGGTCCACTTCCGCACGTACTTCGGGGTTCGACGATGCTTCGGTCACGGGACGGTTCCTTCTTCGAGGGCCTTGAGCCAAACCGCGGGATCGGCGGGCAAATCCTTCCCGGTTACGAGGCGGAGCGCAACGCAGGCCGCGACGCGGGACGAAAACGGCGGGCCGGACGAACCTTGTTCGAGCAGATGCGCCTTCAGCAGATCGAAGGCGCGGGAGCGATCCGACGGCTCGACGAGGGCGGCCGCCAACGGAATGTGAATCGCGCTCCGCTTGCGCAACGCTTCGGCGAGTCGTTCGACCGGGGCGGCGGAGAGGTGCTCCCAGTTGCGCGGGAACGCGTCGATGATCGCGGGCTTGAGAAGAACGGAGCCCGGGAAGGACTCCCCCCCGACTTCGAGGCGGGCGGGCCAAAGGGTGGCCGAGACGGTAAACCGTCTCAACGCGAGGGAGGCGGGATTGCGATCGTCCGTTCCCATCGGGATACGAAACGCCTTCCGCTCTCCCGGAGCCAAGACGACGTCCTCCCCCAGTGCGACGACGTCGGTTCGACGATCGTCGACTCTCGACCCGTCCGCGGCGATTTCGACGCATTCGAGCTTCAGATGGAGAGTGGTCGGTGACGCACCCGGCGCCTCGGAAGGGATTCTCAGGTCGCGACCGGAGAGGTTGACGAGAAGCACTTCCAACGTCACCGCACCGCCGACGGTCAGGCGTGCGGGCTCGGCCCGCACGAACCCGTCGAGGACGAGCGTCTGCAACATCCGCCTGCGGACATCGGACCGGAGTGCCTCGAAACGGCGGCGGTCGGAAACCGAGAGCGGGCGGGCGAGCCAAGCTTCGGCCGTCGCCGCCGCGGCATGCAAATCGCCCGCCGCGGACAAACGACCGACCTCTTCCAACGCGGCCGCGACCTCCTCCGGAAGCGGCGCGGTCGGAGCCGATCCACCGTAAACGGCGGAAGGCCCGGCGGGGCGGCTTGCGACCGCACCCGACGGACCTTCGTCGCCGGCTTCCGCCGCGACGCACCCGAGGCACGTCGCGACGATCAACGGGAGAAGGAGTGCGCTTACGCGCACTCCTTTCGAATCAACCTTCTTCGGTCGGCTCGGCATCGTCCGACGAGACTTCCTCGGTCGACGCGGTTTCGGCGGACTTCGGCTGACGCGGAGCCGCTTCGGTGACTTCGAGGAGCGTCAATCCGATCTTGCGCTCTTCCGGATTCACGCGAATGACCTTCACGCGCACCTTGTCGCCGACCGACACCACCTCTTCGGGGTTGTTGACCTTCGTCTCGGAGAGTTCCGAGATGTGGAGCAGGCCTTCGAGATCGTTCTCGAGTTCGACGAAGACGCCGAAGTTCGTGATCTTGGTGACCTTCCCGTCGAGGTCGGCGCCCACTAGATACTTGTTCGGAATCTCGGATTCCCACGGATCTTCGGAGAGTTGCTTGAGGCCGAGGGCCACGCGCTTCTTCTCCTGGTCGACCTGAAGGACGATCGCCTCGACCGTGTCCCCCTTCTTGAGGAGCTCGGACGGGTGGGCGACCTTCTTGGTCCACGACATGTCGGAAACGTGGAGCAGGCCGTCGATGCCCTCTTCGATTTCGACGAAGGCGCCGAAGTTCGTGAGGTTGCGCACCTTGCCGCGGATGATCGTCCCGACCGGGTACTTGGTCTCGACGACGTCCCACGGATTCTCCTCGACCTGCTTCATGCCGAGCGAGATTTCCTGCTTTTGCGCGTTGACGTTGAGGACGACGACGTCGACCACCTGACCGGCCGAAACGAGTTCGGACGGGTGGTTGACACGACGGGTCCACGACATCTCCGAGATGTGCACGAGGCCTTCGACACCTTCTTCGAGTTTCACGAAGGCGCCGTACGACATCACGTTCACGATCTCGCCTTGGAGCTTCATTCCCGTCGTGTAGCGGGCTTCGATGTTCTCCCACGGCGACGACGTCTTCTGCTTCAGGCCGAGCGCGATGCGTTCCGCTTCGCGGTCGAACTTGAGCACCTTGACGTCGATCTGATCGTCGATCGCGAGCATCTCGGACGGATGATTGATCCGGCCCCACGACATGTCCGTGATGTGGAGGAGACCGTCGATACCGCCGAGGTCGATGAACGCGCCGAAGTCGGCGATGTTCTTGACCGTACCGCGACGGATCTGGCCTTCCGACAGCGTGTCGAGGAGGTCCTTCTTGCGGGTCTCGCGGCTCTCTTCGAGCATCTTGCGGCGCGAGATCACGATGTTCATGCGGGCCTCGTCGATCTTGATGATCCGGGCCTCGACTTCCTTGCCGATGTACTGGGACACGTCGCTCGCGCGACGGATTTCGATCTGCGAGGCCGGGAGGAAGACCGGGATTCCGATGTCGACGAGCAGGCCACCCTTGATCTTGCGGGTGCACATGCCCTTGACGAGATCGCCTTCCTTGTGGGTCGCGATGATGCGTTCCCATCCACGGATGCGGTCGGCGCGGCGCTTCGAGATCTCCACCGAGGACGCGTCGGTCGCGACGTCGTCGACGTGGACTTCCACCTCGTCACCGACCTTCGGTGCGCCTTCCGGGAATTCCGAGAGGTCCACCAAGCCGTCCGCCTTGGCGCCGATGTCGATCGCGACCGAATCGCGATCGATGCGCACCACGCGGCCCTTCACGATGCCGCCGGTCTTCGGGGTGCCTTCGCCCGACGAGGCGATGACGGTGGCCAAATCCCCTTCACCCGCGAGCGCCTGCGCGAGGAGCTTTTCGATGTCGTCGTTGTTCGCCGACCACTTCTTGACGGTTTGGCGCGAATTCTTGCTGGTCATATCGATCCTTCCGACGCTCCGATCGTGCGACGGCGGGGCCGCTTCATCCGTTCCGAAACGCCACCTTGGCGCTTCGCGGGAGACACCGACGACGGGCCCGTACCGTCGGTCGCATCCCTGCCACGTGTCTACCGCCCGGGTGGCACCAGGCCGGACAGCCGGTCGACCACCTCATCGATGGTCAGTCCCGACGTATCCACGAGGATTTGGTCGTCCGCCCGCCGCAGCGGAGCGGTTTCACGCGAAGAATCGAGACGATCCCGCTCCTTCATGCGCGCCACGAGCACGTCGATCGAAACGTCCTCGCCGCGCGCGGAGAGTTCGAGACGCCGACGTTCCGCACGCGTTTGCGGAGTCGCATCGAGGTACACCTTCACTTCCGCACGCGGAAAAATGACGGTGCCCATGTCGCGCCCCTCGCACACGAGATCGGCCCTCTCGGCGCAGCCGCGTTGAAGCCCGGTGAGGGCCGCACGCACTTCCGCCTTCGAAGCCACCTCCGAGACGTTCGTGGAAACGCGCTCGGTGCGGATTTTCGTCGTGACGTCGACCCCGTCGAGAAGAACGGTCTTTCCTTCGCCGAAGGCGATGCGCAGCCCGGTCGCCAGACGACCGAGCGCCGCACCGTCCGACAAGGGAACCCCACGCTCCAATGCCGCCAACGTGACGCAGCGGTAGAGCGCCCCCGAGTCGAGAAATCGAAACCCGAGTCGCTCCGCCAAGAGGCGAGCGACCGTGCTCTTTCCCGATCCGGCAGGTCCGTCGATGGTGACGATCACAACGACCTCGGCGACGGACCTTCAAGGGCCGTCTCCGAGAAGGAAACCCTAACTCGTTTCCCCATCGGCAAAAAGGGTCAAAACCGGACGATGCGCAGATCGTTTCCGTCGAAATGCAGGCAATTGGGACCCTCTTCCCAAGCCCCCGTCGTGAAAAGGAGCGTCCCGGGGCGGCTTTCCAACCGCGTGACCGCCAAATGGTGGATATGCCCGCAAATCACGTAGTCGTAGGGCTTTCGGCGAAGGAGCGCGTCCACCCCCCGAAGGATCGTCCCGAGCCGGTTCTTTCCCGCTCCGCGAAGCGACGCCATTTTTCGGGAGGAATGACGTCGGTAACCGCGCGCCAAGGCTCCCGCGACGAAAAGGGGCAACGCCTTCACGAGCCACGTCACCGGAGGAAATCGGAGAACGATTCGCGATACGAGGTACGACCGGTCGTCGAGGCAGAACTGATCACCGTGGGAGAGGTGCGCGACGCGGTCTCCGAGAGTCACCTCGACCTCGTCGTCGAGCAACGTCGCTCCGACGTCGACGAACCCTCCGTCCCCGCTCATCGTGAAATCCCGATTGCCGACCATCACCCCGACGAAGACTCCCGTTCGGGTCAACGTGCGAATCGCTTCGAACATCGGCGCGTAGAACGCCTGCCTTCCCTGCTTCGGACCGACGTAGAAATCGAATAGGTCGCCGTGGATATAGAGACGCTTCGCGAGTCGAGGAACGTCGTGAAGAAACTCGACGAACCGATCTCTGTACGGAACGTCGCCGTAGTGGATGTGCACGTCCGAAACGAAGAGAGCCGCGTCGCTCATTCGGAATCCACGTCGATACCGAGTTTGCGGCATCGCTGCCACAACGCCTTGCGGGAAATCCCCAAATGCTCGGCCGATTCCGCTTTGCGCCAATCGTGCGCCCGCAACGTCTCGAGGATGAAGGCGCGCTCGGCCTGTTCGACGAAGGCTCCGAGGGTCATCCCGCCGGACGGCGACGGTACGGACACCGGAGCGCCTCCTTCGATCATGTTCTCCGCGCGAAGGATGCCGTCTTCCCCCGCGAGTGCGATCCCCCGCTCGATCGCGTGTTCGAGTTCACGGACGTTGCCCGGCCACTTGCCCGCCTTGAGCACCTCGAAGGCGCCGGGTTCGAACTCGTAGCCGCGACCGTCGGAATGGACGCGTGCGAAATGCTTCGCCAACGCCGGAATGTCCTCCCGTCGCTCGCGCAGCGGCGGGATACGCACGTTGATGACGTTGAGCCGAAAGAAGAGATCTTGGCGGAATTTCCCCGCCTTGACCCACTCCCTGAGGTCGACTTTCGTCGCGGTCACGACGCGGATGTCGAGTTTGAGCGTCTTCGTACCACCGAGTCTTTCGATCTCGCGTTCCTGCAGGACACGCAGGAGTTTCACCTGTGTTTCCAGCGGCATGTCGTCGATGTCGTCGAGGAACACCGTGCCGTGATTCGCCCGCTCGAAGCGTCCGAGTTTCGTGTCTCGGGCGTCCGTGAACGCCCCCTTCTCGTGCCCGAAGAGCTCCGATTCGAGAAGCGTCGGCACCATGGCGGCGCAGGAAACGGCCACGAAGGGTTTGGTGCGACGCGAGGATGCCGCGTGCACCGCGCGCGCCACCACTTCCTTCCCGCATCCGGTCTCGCCGGTGATCAGCACGGAGGCGTCGGAGCGTCCGCACGTATCGACGAGACGATGCAACTCGCGCATCGCGGGGCTCGATCCCACGAGCCCGTGTTTCGGAGCGACCTCCTCGAGTTCCTGTTTGAGCTGTTCGTTCTCGCGCCTCAACGCGCGCACCTCTCCGATGCGCGCGACCGACGCCACCAACGTGTCGTTGTGGAACGGCTTCAGGATGTAATCGGCCGCTCCGGCCTTCATCGCGTTCACGGCGGATTCGATCGTTCCGAAACCCGTCATGAGAATGACGACGATGGAAGGGTCGAGAGCCTTCGCCTGAACGAGAAGATCGTCCCCTTTGAGTCGGGGCATCGCGATGTCCGAGATGACGACGTCGAATCCGCCCTGCTTCAGAGCGACCAACGCGTCTTCGCCGTTGCGCACCGTGACGACGTCGTGTCCCGCGTCGCGAAGATCGTCTTCGAGGGTGGCGGTGATCGAGACTTCGTCGTCGGCGAGTAGAATCTTCATGGGATCACTCGGGGATCGCCTTGCCGGGATTGAGAATCCCGGTCGGATCGAACGCCCGCTTCACATGTTGCATGAGTTCGAGAGCCCGCGCATCGGTCTCGCGACGCACCTGATCGATTTTCTTGAGACCGATGCCGTGTTCGCCGGAAACCGTCCCGCCGAACGAGAGCGCGACGGCCATCGCCGCATCGACCGCCGCGTCGACCGCGGCCTTCGCGCCGTCGACCGAAGGATCGTAGGGAAAATTGAAATGAAGGTTCGCGTCGCCCGCGTGTCCGTAGACGACACAACGCACGCCGCGTGCGCGTGCTGCCGACTTGATGGCCGCCACGGCCTCGCCGAGTC
>CAIWVZ010000218.1 GCA_903916245.1 uncultured Planctomycetota bacterium
GCCTTGCCCTTGCCTCGGGGGCACGAATAAGCCGCACCGTCGCGCAGCACGTCGCCGTCGGTCGAAACGAGCAAGGCGCCCGAACGACCCGCCTTGGCGCGATCGGCGAACTCTTCCGGCGAGACGACGGCGATACCGCCGATCAGCGCCGACAGCATCGACCGATAGGACTCTTCCTTCGGCTTGACGCCGTTGAGGTCTCCCGAAGCGGTACGTCCGGTGAACCCGTCGAGGGCGAGGAACAGAGCCCCGCCTTGGCGCGTCTCACGAAGGTGGCGGATCCCCGCGAGGGCTTCTTCCGCCGTGGCGACGACGAGCGCGTGCGCCGATTCGCCGAGGGCGGATTCGACCGCCCGCGCGTGCTTGAAGTCGACGTCGAAAAGATCGACCAACAAGCCTTTGAGTCCGGGGAGGAACGACGCTTCCTTCGCGTGACGCTGGAGGATCGCCTTGGCCCCTTCGTCGAGACCCTCGCGACGATTCAGCATCGCGTCGAGGACTTCGGCGCGCGACGTCGTGCGCGAAAGTTCGCCCTCGAGGCGACGGAGTTCTTCGCCGGACGCGGACATCTGCTGCTCGCAGGCTTCGGCCTCGAGCTCCGCGGAGGCCAACGCCTGACGACGGTCGGCGAGCGTACGGCTACGTTCGCCCTTCAGCCCGGCACGATCGTCGATCTGCGACCGCAGCGCGGCACGCGACGCTTCGAGCGCCGCGCGGGCTTCGTCGAGTTTCGCGAGGTCTTCGTCCGCGCGGGTCACCTGAGCGCGCAGGGTCGCCAGTTCGGCATCGGCGGCGGCCACCGCGCGCTCGCGCTCGCGGATCGCGTCGCCCGTGGACGAAAGTTCACGCAGCCGCTGCGAGACGCGAGATTCGGCCGATTGGCGCTCTTCCGCGCGGGCCCGGGCGTCGGCGGCGATGCGTTCGCGATCGCGGAGCGCCTCCGCCAATTCGCGTTCGAGTCCGGCGAATTCGCGCTCGAGATTCACGACGTCGGCTTCGCGGGACGCGACTTCTTCGTGGCGCTTCGTGATGCGGTTCGCCAGTTCGTCCTTGAAGCGCGCGTGGAAATCGGCCTTTTCCCGTGCGGAACCGAGTTCCGATTCGAGACGACCCTTTTCCGATCGCGCCTCCGAGAGCGCCCGCGACGCGGCTTCGAGTTCCGCTTCGACCGCGCGGTGTTCTTCGCGCGCTCCGTCGCGGGCGGCGATCAGTCCGTCGCGCGAGGCGGACGCCTCGGCGAGTCGTTCGGCCGACGCACGCAGTTCGCCGATCGCGATGTGGTAGCGATGGAGATCGAGTGCCCGCTGCAGTTCGACGAGGCGCTCGTGGATTTCCTTCCACGTGCGCGCACGCCCGGCCTGATGCTTCAGAGAACGCACGTTCTTCTGGATCTCGGCGATGATGTCGCGCAACCGCGTGAGGTTGTCCGCGACCTTCGCGAGTTTGAGTTCGGTTTCGTGCTTCTTCGCCCGGAATCGCGAGATTCCCGCCGCTTCCTCGAAGACCTTGCGACGCTCCATCGAGTTGTCGGCGAGTACGGAGTCGATCTTGCCCTGCGCCATGAAGGCGTAGCCGCCGGGGACGAGACCGGTGCCGAGGAACAGATCGCGGACGTCCTTCAAACGGACGGACTGCTTGTTGATCAGGTATTCGCCTTCACCCGTGCGGAAGAGGCGACGCGTCACCGACACTTCGTCGGACTCGATCGGGAGCAGCCGATCGGCGTTGTCGAAAATGAGCGTTCCTTCGGCCATGCCGGACGGAGCGCGGCGCTCGGTGCCGCTGAAGATGACGTCGGTCATCTCCTTGCCGCGGAGGCTCGTCGGGCGTCCTTCGCCGAGGATCCACTTCACGGAATCCATGACGTTGGACTTGCCGCAACCGTTCGGCCCGACCACGGCCGTCAGGCCTCGGTCGAACGTGAACTCCGTACGGTCCGCAAACGATTTGAAGCCTTGGACAATGAGCTTCTTGAGCCGCATCGTTTCCCCGTCCTTCAGGACGCCCCGACACCCCGACACCGCACCCGGGCCGACGGCTCACAACCCGTCCCCGCCCCGATCGCGGGGCGCATCATACTGTGGCCCCCACCCCCGCGCCACCCCCACCGGTTGGGGGTGGCGGCCCGTTCGGCGGCCGAACGGAACCCTCAGCGGTACATGGGTTTGCCGAGCAGTTCGTCGGCGAGCGCACCCGCGTCGTAGACCTTCTTCAGCGATTCGATGATCGCGTCCGGGTGGACGTTCACCGTACGCGGGACGTCGTCGCGGAAGAGGTAGCGGTTCGGCAGGCTTTCGATGTTGCCGTCGAACACGAGGCCGACGACTTCCGCGCGCGTGTTGATGATCGGGCTGCCCGAGTTGCCGCCGATGATGTCGTTCGTCGACACGAAGTTGACGAACTTCGACATGTCGATCTTGTCCTTGGCATTCATGTAGGGCTTGGGGAGGTCGAACGGGTGGTGATTGCCGAACTCGACCGAACGCCCGTACATCCCGTAGAACGACGTCCGCCACGGGGCGATCGTTCCGTTCATCGGATATCCCTTCACGACGCCGTCGGCGATCCGCAGCGTCAACGTCGCGTCCGGCGGAATCTTGGTGCCGAAGATCGCGAAGAGCGCCTGGCCGATGCGCGTACCGAGCGCGGACTCCTCCGCCTTGATGCGGGCGTCCGCCGTGGCTTCCCTCTGCATGAGCGGCACGAGCACCTTCGCCACCTTCATGGCGGGGTCTTCGTCGACCGCGACTTCGGCGGAACCGTCTCCGAGAACGGCTTTGAGGAACGCGTCGTCGCCGAAGCGGCTCCCGGCGACGAGAGCCTTCACGCCGTCCGCGGCGGACCCGGCGCCGCACACCGCGACGACGAACGGATCGGCGGCACCGAGGCGCGCCTTCGCGCGCTCGACGATGTCGACGAAGACTTCGAGTTCGTACGCGACTTCGGTGCCCGGCGTGGCCAGAGCCTGCTTCTTCGCGCCCTCCCTGACGGCCGGAGGAAGCGACGGGTCCATGGCGCGCGCGGCCAAGACCGCACGCATCAGACTCCGGCACCCTTCCGGAGTGTGCAGACGCAATCCGGCTTCGAGGTCGAGGCGGCGCTTCGCGATCGCGGCGGCGTCGTCCCAAATCGTGCCGAACTTCTCCTTCAACGCCGGATCCGCGTCGATCTTCGCGCGGAACGCGGTTTCGAACGCGCGCTTTTCGTTCATGAGCGACGCGTCCTTCAATCCCGCGAGGAAGCCGCGGAACGCCTTTTGGCTGTTTTGACGGCCGAGGATGTCGGCGCGCACTTCGCGATCGCGGGCCGCCGGATCCTTCGCCACCCACGCTTCCATGATTTCGATGCGGCGGTCGAGAAACTCGAGGCGAATCGGCAACTGCGCGTCGCGCTGGTATTCAAGTTGCGCGACGGTCAACGCGCGTGCGGTGGAACCGGGGTTGCCCGTCACGAAAACGAGTTCGCCGTCCTTGGGTCCTTCGAGGCTCCACTTCAGATAGTGCGCCGACGTGTCGGCCGGCTTGCCGTCGACGTACGCGCGCACGAGACCGAAATCGATGCCGTAACGCGGATAGGTGAAGTTGTCCGGGTCACCGCCGAAATGGGCCGCCTGAAGATTCGGCACCGCGGCGAGGCGGATGTCCTCGAAGTCGCGATACACGTAGAGCATCGACATGCCGCCCTGATAGAGGCGCGTGACCTGCGGAGAGTGGCCGGCGCCGAAGCGGGCTTTGGCCTCTTCGACGACCTTCGCCTCCTCGGCGTTGCGGTTGCGCTCGGTCGCGGCGACATCGCCGGCGACGCCACCCTTCGTGACGCGCGCCGTGACGTCTTCCATCGACACCAATTGCTGGACCTTCAGTCCGGGGATCGGGACTTCTTCGGCGAGAGCGCGGGCGATGAAACCGTCCTTCAGCCAATCCTGATCCTTGGGGCTCACCTTCGCGACCCAGTCCCGCACGCAGTGGTGGTTCGTGAGGATGAGTCCCGTCGGAGAGACGAAGGACGACGAGCAACCGGATCCGAAACGCGCACTCGAAAGGCGCACCTTCTCGAGCCAGGCGGCATCGGGCTTGAACCCGTATTCCTTCTCGAACATCTCGAGAGGAGCGTTTTCGAACGTCCACATCCGACCGAGACCCTTGACGTCTTGGGCGACGACGGAAGCGAGAAGAAGGAAGACCGAAACAACGATTCGCAGCGTGCGCATGGAGTTCCTCCGAAAAGCGGCGGTCGATCCTACCGCCTCGATCAGAACAGTTCTTCTTGGATCTCGAACGCCGGATCGGTGTCGGCGGAAAACACGGCGAGACGCAGCCGCGTCTTCGCGTAGAGATCGGCGAGGAGAGCGGCGTCGATCGGCCCGGCCGCGGCCGCGGCGGGCAGCGCGAGCCCCGGCCCGAGGCGCTCGGCGGCGGCCCCCGAAAGGAGCGGACGGTTGCGGTCCGCGAACAGGGGGGCGGCGACCGGAAGGGTGCCGTCCGGGAGCACCTCGCCGGCGAGGAGTTTTCGAAGATCGTCCACACCCCACCGCGATGCGGCCGCGGTGGTGGCGTCGAGGAGACGACGGCGCACGGCGCGCTCGCGAACGCCCCCGATCACGGGGCGAAGTCGAAGATGATCGCGCTCCTCCCCCGTGAGGAAAGCGACGACCGAAAGGATCTTCGCGGCGGCTTCGGCACGTCCCGCTTCGGGAATGAGACCGCGCGCCACGAGCAGACCGAGGGCCGTCGGCAGCCCCCAAAGATCGATGTCGGCTTCCTGCCCGTCCGCGGTCACCTGAACGCGGGACGGCCCACCGAACAACTGCACGAGTCCGTGAACTCCGAAGGCGGGGCCCCGGCGCTGGATCCACAAGCGTTCGAAGAGAGCTTCGGTCGCACGCCGAACACCCTCTTCGAGATCGGGCACGGCTTCCGCCAACGATTTGCCCGCGACATCCATGAAACACATCGGCAGGTTGAGCGCGACGCGCCCGACCGAAAGCCGGAGGGGCACGGGATACTTCGTCGCGATCGGCCGCGGCGATGCGTCGTCCTCGCGCACGAAGGCGAAGGGCGTATCGGGATGGGCTTCCAGCAGGCCACGCGCGGCGGCGAGTCCGATTTCGAGATCCGCGGCGGCGACGGGCCCCGGACCGACGGCGAGTCGGACACGGAAATCCGGCTTCGGACGCGCGGCACGACCGAGCAACGCCGCGACGAAGGCCCAACCCAAGGAGCCGAGCGGCGACGCCGCCGCACCCGCGAGCGGAACGACGAGTTCGGCGATCGGTCGCACGGGGCGACCGAAAGCGTCACGCGGCACGACGGCGAGCAAAAGGTCGTCGACGAGCGCTTCGGCGTCCGCATCCGCCCGCTCCGCCAAGAACCCGACGAGATCGGGAAGGCGAACGACGTCGCGGACGTGCGGGCGCAACGAGCCGAGCGTCGCGCGCACGCGCAACAGAAGGCGTCGCGTTTCGAGCGGGGCTCCCTCTCCGACGAGAAGCGCCACCGGCACTTCCGCGCGTTCGACGGCGACGGGCTGTTCGAGTCCGCCGAGATGCAGTCGACCGGTGCGATGCGCGCGCACCACCGCGGGGCCGTGCAAGTCCTTCAAGGCGAAACGCGCGAGGATCGGCGAAGCGACGACCGCGTCCGGGGCACGGGCCGCTTCCTCGTCCGCGTACAGCGCGCGGGCGACGTCGCGCCACGGGACTTCCGCCGCCGCGTCGTTTTCGGCGCGCGCGAGTCCCCTTTGGAACATCTCGTGGGCGGCGAGTTCACGGATCAACGTCGTGGTGACCACCGAAAATCCGCCTTCGACCAATCGACGCTCCACCGCCGACGCGATGTCCTGAGCCATCGGTGCGGGGACCCCCTCCTCGTCGATCAGGGCGGCGACCAGTTTCGAGCGACTCCACGCGCAAAGGGCCGGATCTTCGCCGTCGGGAGCATGGTCGAGCGCGTCGGGAGCGGGAGCCTTCACGCGGCGCACCGCGATCATCCGCCGCAACTCCTCACGCTGCTGACGGAGGCGTCGGAACGCGCGGGCCGCTTTCGCATGCCCCGTTTCGTCGAGGACACGCTCCGAAAGGTCGAGGACGTCCGCCACCGAAGGCGGCACGCCGGGGAACGACCGATCGATGAACAACGTGACGACGCCGGCGAGTTCGTCCGCCAGTGCGCGGTCGGGTTCGCCCGCGGCCGTCAGTGCGGCCGCGATGCCTTCCGCGACTTTGCGTTCGCGGAACGGGACGAGCGTGCCGTCGTCCTCACGGACGCGGCTGGGCGCCATGGCTCCCCTTGGGTGTCACCTGCGTGAGTTCGGCGGCGAAGTCGTTCACGTCCTTGAACTCGCGATAGACGGACGCGAATCGGACGTAAGCGACCGGATCGATCGCCTTCAGTTCCGCCATCACCGCATCACCGATCCAGCGCGACGGCACTTCGCTGTCGAACATTTCCTTCACGCTCGCTTCGACGCGATCGACCATCGCTTCCATCGCCGCGGCGGGAACGGGTCGCTTCTCGCACGCGCGTTCGATGCCGTGG
This sequence comes from uncultured Planctomycetota bacterium, assembly GCA_903916245.1. Lineage (GTDB taxonomy): Bacteria > Planctomycetota > CAIWVZ01 > CAIWVZ01. Next base: position 6,537 of record CAIWVZ010000218.1, read on the forward strand.
AGGATCTTGGACCGGTCGAACGGAACGCGAGTCCCGTCCTTCTTCACGACGCGAAACGGCGTCTCTTCGACGCGCTCGTACGTCGTGTAACGGCGGGCGCACGCGACGCATTCGCGACGGCGTCGCACGACGGCGCCCTCGTTGCTCGACCGCGAGTCGATGACCTTGTCGTTGTCCTGCTTGCAAAAAGGGCAGCGCATGTTGTCCGCTTCCGGGAAATGGGATTAGCACCGCCGGGGTCGGTGGGGCAAGCCCGAGGGGCCTAATCCTCCCAGATGGCCGTCTCTCGACGTCCCGTGGAATCCGCAAAGCCCCGGTAGAGCCCTTCCGTGTTGAACGCGTAGGCGGAGGCGCCATCCGCTCCGACCACGATCAAACCTCCGTCGCCGGGATCGAGCATGGCGATCACCTTTCGCGCGGCGGTCGCCGGATCCTCTCCGAAGTGGCGCATCCGATTCGACACTTCCCGCGCGACACCGTGTCGGATGAAGACCTCGCCCGTGCCCGAACACGACACGGCGCATCGCGAATCGGCGAAAGTCCCCGCCCCCGCGATCGGCGCGTCGCCGATGCGCCCCCAACGCTTCCCCGTGAGACCTCCCGTCGACGTCGCGGCCGCGAGTTCACCCTTCGCGTCGCGCACGACGCAACCCACGGTGCCGTAGGCGCTTTCGCCCCGAACGGGAATCGCGGAGGCGTGGGTCTTCTGCGCGGCGCGCCACTCTTCGAGATAGCCGCGGCGCAGTTCGGTGTCGAACCACGTGTTCGGGACACGCTCGACCTTCATCAGATCCGCGAACGTTTCGGCGCCGTCCGCGGCGAGGAGAACATGTCGCGTTTTCTCCATGACGAGGCGCGCGAGACTCACCGGATGGCGGACCGTCTTCACCCCCGCGACGGCGCCCGTACGCAATCCCGAACCGACCATGACGCACGCGTCGAGTTCGTGAGTGCCGTCGGCCGTGAAGGCGGCCCCTTTCCCCGCGTTGAAACGGGGTTCGTCCTCCAAAACACGAACGACGGCCTCCGCGATGTCGAGCGCGGACTCGCCGCGATCGGCCCGCCGGATCCCCTCGGCGAGGGCCGCGTCGAGAGCGGCGTGGTAGCCCGCGATTTCAGCCGGAGAGAGGTTCTTCGGGATGACGCCGGCGCCCCCGTGCAGCGCGATCGACCACGTAGGCTTCGCCGTCGACGCGTTCGGCAACGACGCGCACGCGACGCCGATCGAGAGAACACAGCCGAGCAACCACGGGATCCGCATCACGAGTCCTCCGTAACGCGAGTGTAGCCACCGCGTCACTTGCCGATGCACCAAGACGCGAAGATGCGATCGAGCACGGGATCGCCGGGTTCCGCGAATCGCAGTCGACGCAACAACCGCTGTGCTTCCCGCCAGTCGGACGCCGCGAATTCGGGTGGATGCGACGCCAACGCCTCGATGCCGCGGCGCACGACCACCGCCGCGTCACGAAGTCCCTCGGCCACGCGGAGCGAAAATGCCACGGGCGCATCGCCGGATCCGCGGCGTAATCGCTCCGCGACCGCCGCCCGAAAGGCGTCCAACCCCTCACCCGAAGGCGCACAGACTCCCCACGCATCGGCGGGGATCTCGCGAACGAGATCGAGATGCGTCGCGACCCGAAGCGCACACCCTTCCGGGAAGTCGCACGAACGTGCGTCGGCCACGCCGACGAGGAGATCCGCGCCGCGCACCTGCCGCTCGCGCATCGCATGACCGAGATCGTCGACGTCCCCGCGTGGGCCGTCGATACCGGCGGTATCGACCCACAAGACGGGCATTCCGGCGCACGTCCCCTCCCTCTCGAGGGCGTCGCGCGTCGTCCCGGGAATGGAAGCCGTCAGCGCCGCGCCGCCGGTCAGCGCGTTCCACAACGTGCTCTTGCCCGCGTTCGCGGCACCGATCAGGACCACCCGCGGCAACCCGCGTCGCGTCCGTCCGTTCGCGGCGGCGACCGCGGCATCGAGCCGCGCCGCCAATTCCGACGCCCGAACGGCGAGATCGTCGGGAATGACACCCGCCACGTCCTGATCGGAAAAGTCCAACGCACTTTCGAGCGGGATCAGAAGATCGACCAACGCGTCCTCGAGGCTTTCGATCATCCGCGAGTCGCCGCCTTCGAGAGCCTGGTGCGCGGCGCGCGCGTCGGCGTCGTCGCGCGCGCGGATCAACGCCATGACGGCGTCCGCCTGTGCGAGATCGAGGCGGCCGTTCATGACGGCCAAACGGGTGAACGCTCCGGGAGCGGCGAGGCCCGCTCCGAGGCCGATCAGATCGCGAACGATCGCCTCCGCCAGCGCGGGACTCCCCGGAACGAGGAGTTCCACGACGTCCGTTCCCGTCACCGAACGAGGTGCCTTGTAGGTCCAGACGTCGACGGGAACCCGCCAACCATGCGCGGGAACGATCCACCATCCGACGCAGGATCCACGGTCTTCGGGGTCCCACGTCGTCGACGCGGGTTCGAACCGCGCGAGGAGAAAACGGGCGAGTTCGGATCCCGCCATTCGGATGACGGCGCGCGCGGAACGACCGCGGGCGGAAGCGATCGCGACGACGGCTTCCCCCGCCATGCCGATTTTATCCGCGCGTCGACTTCGCTACGACCGTCGCCGGCTGAGCCGACGCGATCGAGCGCTTGATGACCTTCGACTCGATGATGCCGACGAGCGACGACACGAGCCAATAGAGCGAAAGTCCCGCCGCGTAGCCGTACATCATCACGCCGAAGAGCACGGGCATGAACATCATCATCTTCCGTTGCGTTTCGGCTTCCGGAGACGTGACGGTCGGACGCGGCTGAAGCCACGAGTTGAGGAACCACGCCACCATCATGAGGATCGGAAGAAGGTGCAGCCCCGAAATGGTCTCCGACGACCCCGGCGGCAAGCAGCACGAGCCGAGAGAAACGAGGGGATTCGTAATCGGGGTCGCGAAGGTGACGAGATGGTCGGGCTGCGAAAGATCCTTCGCCCAAAGGAACGAGGCCTGACGCAACGCGAGTTCGGAACGCAATCCGGAGAACAGCCCGTAGAAGACGGGAAGCTGAAGGAACAGCGGCAAGCACCCGCCGATCGGCATCATTCCGACGCCGTTGGACTTCATGAGTTTGCTTTGCTCGGCCATCAACGCACGCGGATCGTTCGAGTACTTCTCGCGAAGTTTGTCGATCTCGGGTTTGATGCGCGCCATCACTTCGGAATGGCGCAGCATGGAGATCTGCGATTTGCGATTGATGGGAAAAAGTACGAGACGCACGGTGATCGTCAGAAGAACGATCGACCACCCCCACGACTGAGTCAGTCCGTGGAAGAGATTGAGAATCGCTAGGATCGCACGCGCGAAGACGCCGAAGAAGCCCAAGTCCTCGCTGTGAACCTTCGATAGAACGTCGCCCCACGTACCGGCTTTCGCGCCGAGTTCCTTGGTCATCACGGCGGGCTCGTTCGGCCCGAAGTAGAGGAACATCTTGTGGAACGTCGGTTCGGACTTGGATGCCGCCACGCGGAACTCGGCTTCGGCGCGCGAACGGACCGCGATTCCGACGGCGCGTCCGCGAGCATCCGGATCGACCAATCCCGCGACGGCCGCTTCCATGCGGTCGGGGAACGATTCGAAACCCGCGTACACACCGAAATACGGATTGACGTCGGCGACGAACTTCGGCGACGCGGCGTCCCCGTTGAAGGGCACCTTCACGATGCCTTGGCCTTCGGCGTTGCGCGATGCGGACTTCGCCGCCTCGGCGGGCAGAACGCGGACGAACTTCGGGCTGCCTTCGGCGTTCTTCGAGAAAACGGCGGACGAGGCGCCGGTGAGATCTCCGGACGCGTGGAAGTCGCCGTCGATCGACACACCGCCCGACACGACGAGGCGGAACAGTTGGTCGGCGACGCGGTCGCCGTTGCCGATCCAGCGGAACCCGAAGGCGACGTCCGCGACGGAAGCGTCGCGGGCGAGTGTCACGACCTTGGTGACTTCCCAACGATCGGGCTGCACCACCTTGAAGGTGATGCTGTTCGCCGCCTCGTCGACGGAGGCCGTCCATGCGCGGGATTCGAGACCGGACGCGGGATCGGCGAGGTAGCGCAGTTCCAACGCGCGCGCGGCGTCGCGATAGTGCCGCAGGAGCGGCATCGGGTCCTTGTCGCCCGCGCGCGGATGGTGCTCTTTCAGGTAGACGTCTTCGATGACGGCGCCCACGTTCGAGAGCACCAGTTTGACCTTCGCGTTTTCAAGGACGAAGGTCCGGCGTTCCGCGTCCGGAACGGCGAGTTTCGGTGCATTCGCCACGGGCGGCGCGACGGGAGCGGTTTCCGTGCGCACGTCGGCCGGACGGGAGGCGGCCGGAGGCATCGGATTCGGCGGCCAAATCTTCGGGCTGATGTAGCCGTGCCAAAGCACGAGGATGCCGAAGGCGATCACGAAGAAACCGATGAGGCGCTTGTCCATCGTAGTCGTAGATTTCAGACA
>CAIWVZ010000219.1 GCA_903916245.1 uncultured Planctomycetota bacterium
GAATCGACGCGGCTCATCTGTCCCGCACCGCATCCGATCAGCGTCGAATCCTTCGCGAAACAGATGGCGTTCGACGTGACGTGGCGGCAGAGTTCCCACGCGAACCGCAGGTCGCGCCATTCGTCCTTCGTGGGTTCGCGTCGAGTGACGACTTTAAATTCCGTCTCGATCGACGCGTCGCGATCTTGCACCAGAAGCCCCCCGCTCACGGTGCGGACGTCGAGGATGCCGCGCACCGGTTCACGCCCTTCCATCGCCGCATGGGTTTCGAGGATGCGGACGTTCTTTCCCCACTTCGTCCGCGACGTGAGGATTTCGATCGCCTTGCCTTCGTATCCCGGCGCGATGACGACCTCGAAGAACTTGTCGGCGGTCGCCATCGCTTCCGCGACGGCTTCGGTGACGGGCCGATTGAAGGCGACGATACCGCCGAAGGCGGACAACGGGTCGCCCGCATGCGCTCGACGGAAGGCGTCGAGCAGATCCGTCGGATGGGTGGCGGCTCCGCACGGATTCTTGTGCTTGATCACTACCGCGCACGGATACATGAGGAAGCGCGCGACGTCGAGGGCCGCCGAGGCGTCGAGAATGTTGTTGTAGGAGAGTTCCTTGCCGGAATGCTGCTTCGCGTGCGCGACGCTCGCCTCTCCGGTGTCCGGCAGCCGATAGAGCGCACCCTGTTGGTGCGGATTTTCGCCGTACCGCAGGACTTCCGCGCGCTCGGCGGTCAAGGTCAACCGCGCGGGGAACGGCTCGCGATTCATCCACGTGGCGATCGCGGCGTCATACGCGGCGGTTCGCATGAAGGCGCGGCCGGCCATGTCGCGACGGAACGCCAACGCGGTCGCACCACCTCGGGCGTCGAGCTCGGCCAAGAGCGCGGGGACGTCGGACGCCGACGTCACCACCGTGACCGAAGCGAAGTTCTTCGAAGCGGCACGCACCATGGCGGGACCGCCGATGTCGATCATCTCGATGACGTCACCTTCCGGAGCCCCCGGTGTCGCCGCCGCCTTTTCGAACGGATAGAGATTCACGACGAGGAGGTCGATCGCTCCGATTCCCAACGCTTCCGCTCCCGCGACGTGCGCGGGCACTTCGCGACGGAAAAGAAGGCCGCCGTGGATCTTCGGATGCAGCGTCTTCACGCGCCCGTCGAAGACTTCCGGAAAGCCCGTCACCTCGCTGACGTCGACGACGGGGATCCCGGCGTCACGCAACGCCTTCGCGGTCCCCCCCGTCGAGAGGATCTCGACGCCGCGAGCCGCGAGAGCACGGCCGAGGTCGACGAGACCCGTCTTGTCGAACACGGTGAGGAGGGCGCGACGGACGGGGACGAGGTCGGCGATCGGACCTCCGGCGGCGGGGGTGACGCTCACGGCTTCTCCTTCAACTTCGCGCGGTAGCGCAGGTACGCGTCGATGAACGGCATCAGATCCCCGTCGAGAACCGGGGCCGGATTGCCCGCTTCGTGGTTCGTCCGGTGATCCTTGACCAACTGATACGGCGCGAGGACGTACGAACGCAGCTGATTGCCCCAGGCGATCTGGCCTTTGTTGTCGTACATCGACTTGAGTTCCGCCATCCGCTCCATTTCGCGGCGCTGAAGGATCTTGGCCTTCAGCATCTTGAACGCGGCGTCGCGGTTCTTGTGCTGACTTCGCTCGGTCTGGCACTGCACGACGATGCCCGTCGGAAGGTGCGTGATACGCACCGCCGACTCGGTCTTGTTCACGTGCTGACCACCCTTGCCGCCGGCGCGGTAGGTGTCGAGACGAATATCCTTGTCCTCGATCTCGACCGTGTTGTCTTCTTCGATGTCGGGCGACACGTCGAGCGCCGCGAACGACGTCTGACGCCGTGCTTGCCCGTCGAACGGCGAAATGCGGACGAGCCGATGGATGCCCATCTCGCAAACGAGGTAGCCGTAGGCGTAGGCGCCCGTGATGCGCACGTCGGCGTGCTTGATCCCCGCTTCTTCGGCTTCGACGATATCGACGATTTCCGCCTTCCAACCCATGCGTTCGGCGAAGCGGAGGACCATGCGCATGAGCATCTGCGTCCAGTCGGACGCGTCGGTGCCGCCGGCTCCCGATTGGAACGACACGATCGCGTTGCCGGAGTCGTACGGGCCCGAAAGGAACGCCTGCAGTTCGAGCGCCTTGAAGCGCTCGACCAACTGGTCGCCCATCATCCCGGCTTCCTTCGCGGAATCCGAATCCTGCATCTCGTCGGCCAGTTCGGCCAACGTCTGCGCGTCGTCGACGCCCTGCTTCAGGCCGTCGAGCGACTCGCACGTCGCGCGGGCGTCCTTCAGCTTGCGGACGCGCTCGTTCGCGACTTCCGGGTTGTTCCAGAAGTCGCCCTCGCCCATCTGATGTTCGATTTCACGCCACAACGCACGTTTGCGGTTGTAGTCAAAGAGAGTCCCGAAGCTGCGCGATGCCCTCACGGATCTTGTTGAGTTGAGCGGAGAGTTGGCTGTCCATGGTGCGTGGGGGCCTTCGTCGGGACGGCGAAGGCGAAGGCATTCAAGCAGCGCCCGGGGGGCGGGACAAGACCGCGACTGCAACTCGCGTTACGCTTCCCGCGTGACGCCGCGAAGTTCCGACATTCTCGACTACGCTCCCCCCGCGTGGATCCGCGCTCACGAGACGTTTTGGGCGTGCGAATTGTCGAATCTCGACCGGGATATGACCGCCGCGGAAGTCGGCTGCGGGACGGGCGCCAATCTTCTGCGCGCGGCGGCCTTCGTCGGTCGCTTCGTGGGTCTCGAATCCGACGCCGATCTTCGACGCCGCGCGTCCGACGTGGTGAAGGGGCTGCGCGGGCTTTCGGTCCTCGAACTCGGAGCGACGACGCTGCCGCTCGTGAACGCGTCGGTCGATCTTCTCTTTTCCGACCTCACACGGCCGGGAGCACGGCATCCGGATTGGCTCGGGGATGCCCGACGCGTGTTGTCGGACCTCGGCAACATCACGCTGCTCGTGTTCTCCGACGGCGCCGACGCGAAGGCCCTCCGCGACGACTGGTCGGCGCGGGCGGCGGATGCGGGATTCGCGACGCCGTGGCTGGAACACGGCCCCGACGCCCTCGTCGACCTTCTACGGAATCACGGATTCGACGTCTGGAAGGAATCCGCCGGAGACGTCTTCACGGTGATCCGCGCGGCGGTCGAACCGAACTGAGCGTCAGAAATCGCCGACGGGATAGCGCGCCGCGAATCCCATCACTTCGTCGGGATGGGTCGATGCGAGGAGTTTCCCCTTCTCGCTCTTGACGAACTTCATGACCGACGACAGGAGTTTGAGATAGCCGTCCGTGGCCGTATTCGGCCCCGCGATCATGCACACGAGCTTCACGGGTTGGTCGTCGATCTCGGATTCCCAGTTCACACCGTCCGGGGCGATCCCGAGCGCCAAGACGAAGTTTTCGACTTCGGGAATCCGCGCATGGGGCACCGCGACCCCGTACCCCACGCCCGTCGACATCTTGACTTCGCGATCGAAAATCGCGGATTCGAGGGAGACGGCATCCTTCACGGCCTTCGAACCGGAGACGCATCCGAGCAGCGCCTTCAGCGTGGCGGGCTTGTCGCCCGTCGAAAGCCACGCGATCTGTCCCGGTGAAAGATAATCGGCGAGTGTAGCCATGAGTGTCGTCGGTGATCCTAGACCGACGCGCGATGCGCGCCAAGGCGAAAAACCCCGATATGAGCCGATTCATCGAAGGCCGTTTGCCGATGGCCCACCGACTGACCTACACCCTCGCGGTCCCCGACGTCGTCGCACCCGCGACGGGCCACGCGCTCGTCGCCGCGCTGCACGGCAAGGGCGACGATGGTGCGGCGTTGCGCGCGCGCCTCGCGGACTGGGAGTCCGCACCGTTCGCCGCGCTCTGGCTCGACGCACCGTGGCCGATCGAATCCGGGAATCCGCCGCGGCTCGGGCGCTCGTGGTACGCGTACGCGGGCGACGATGCGGCCTTCCGTGAAGAGCTCCTTCGCATGGCCGCGATCGTGGTCGACGCGGTCCGCACCGTCGCGACGACGCACGGACTCGACATCGGACGCTGCGGCCTCTTCGGCTATTCGCAGGGCGGATACTTGGCCGGCGTCGCCGCGATGGCGCATCCGAAAGCCTTCCGCGGGCTCGCCGTCGCGTCCGCACGCATCAAAACGGAGATGTTCGACGGCGCCCTCGCGCCGCTTCGCGGCTTCCCCGTCCTCGCCCTCCACGGGCGCCGCGACCCCCACGTATCCTTCGACCGCCAAGTCGCCGCCGTCGACGTCCTGAGGACCGCGGAAGTCGACGCGACGATCGTCGCGCACGACGGAGGCCACGGCCTGCGTTCCGAAGCGGGCTCGGCCCTCGCGCGATTTTTCACGGAAGTCTTCGCGCGGACGCCGTGACGGCGATCGTCTACACGCCGAAGTCGTCGAGGGTTTCGTAGGTCAATCCGAGATCGTTGACCATCTGCCACACCGCGGCGAGGGCGGCTTTCGTGTTCGCCGCGACGCACGGAGGGTTGTCCTCGCACGCGGCGAGCGCCTTCAAGTCCGCGTAGACCTTCATGATCGCCAGTTCCCGGGCGTCGTACGGCCTTCCCGCGAGATCGGTATCGGGCTTCATCGCGGCCTCCTGTCTTCGGTACGCTTCGCCTTGAGTTCGAATCGGGGGAGCGAGCCCGCCGGAGCCCGATCCACGTTGATGCGCAAACCTTCGTTGGCGGACGCGAGATCCTTGGCGAGATCGGTCGCGTACGCCTTCCAATCGAGCGACGGATCGTCCTTGACTTCGACGCGCACGGTGATCTCGTCGACGTTGTCGACGCGCTCGACGACGATCCGGAATTCCTCGATGGCCGGGCGTTCACGCACGATGCTCTCGATGGCGCGCGGGTAGACGTTCGTACCGCGAATGAGCAACATGTCGTCGACGCGACCGAGGAAGCCGCCTTCGTAGATGTCGTACACGCGTCCGCACGGGCATCGATCGTGCGGGACCTTGACGACGAGGTCGGACGTCCGATAGCGGAAGATCGGAACCGCGCCACGCCCGAACGACGTGACGACGCGCTCGCCCTTCACGCCGTACGGAACGGGACGCAGGGTTTCCGGGTCGAGCACCTCTTCGATGTAGTGGTCCTCGAGGATGTGGCAACCGCCCGGCTGATGTTCGCATTCGAACATCATGATCGTTCCGAGTTCCGTCATGCCCGCGGTGTCGCACGCCTTTCCGCCCCACAAACCTTCGATCAGGCGTTTCGTCGCGGGAATATTCCCTCCGGGTTCGCCCGAGATCACGAGCCGTCGGACTTTCGCGTCCTTCGGGAGGTCGATGCCCATGTCCTTCGCCGTTTGAGCCATGCGGATCGCGTAGGTCGGCGTCGCGCACACGACGGTCGCCTCCATCTCGACGATCTGCTTCACCCGCTGTTCCGTGGACATGTTGCCGGAAGGCAACACCAGGGCGCCCATCTTTTCGCACGCGTAGTGAGCGCCCCAGAATCCGATGAAAGACCCGTAGGAGAAGGCGAAGAACACCGTGTCCGTCGGACGGATTCCGAAGCCCCAGAACCCCGCCGCCCAACATTCCGCGATCCATTCCCAGTCGCGCATGCCGTCCAAAACGCGGAGCGGCGTACGGCCCGTCGTTCCCGACGTGTGGTGGTAGCGGATCGCCGCCGTTTTCGGAACCGCGAGAAGTTCGCCGAAGGGAGGATGCGCTTCCTGCGCCGCCATCCATTCCGCGCGCGTCATCGGAGGGATCCGCTTCACGTCGTCGACGGAGGACACCGTGGTCGGGTCGAATCCCGCGTCGTCGAACCGCGCGCGCCAAAAGGGGCTCTTGTCGTAGGCGCGGATCGCGACCGCACGCAACTTCGCGGCCTGAAGTTTGCGCAGCGCGTCGCGCGAGCCCGCTTCGACTTTCGGATTCCAATAAGGAGTCCCGTTCATCCTTCGTCCTTTCCGAGCAGATCCCGCGCGATGATGAGGCGCTGGACGTGCGATGTGCCTTCGTAGATCTGCATGCCCTTCGCGTCGCGGAGCATTCTCCCCGCGGGTGAAAGGGACGTGTACCCGCGCGACCCGAGCAGGAGGATCGTCTCGTCGGCCGCACGGACGGCGGCGTCGGTGGCGAAGAGTTTCGCCGTCGAGACTTCCCGCTGATTCGGCAAGCCCGCGTCCTTCAACGCGGCGGCCTTCATGACGAGGAGCCGCGACGCTTCGAGATTCGCGTGCATGTCCGCGAGGACTTTCTGAATCATCTGAAAGTCGCCGATGCGTTGCCCGAATTGACGACGACTCTTGGCGAACGCCACCGCTTCGTCGAGACAGGCACGCTGAATGCCGACGGCTCCCGCGGCGACGCCGAGTCGTCCGTGTTCGAGGCCTCCCATCGCGACGCGGAAGCCCTTTCCGACCCCTCCGACGACGTCGGAGGCTTCGACCCGGACCCCGTCGAAAAGGAGGCGCGCGTGATTCGAACCCCGATGACCGAGTTCGGACCCTTCCATCGGACGACGGACGAGGCCGGGCGCGTCGCCGCGCACGAGGAATCCGGTGATGCCTTTGTGTTTGAGCGCCGGGTCGACCGTCGCGAAAACGAGGATGAAATCGGCGGCTCCCCCGTTCGTGATCCAGTGCTTTTCGCCCGAGATCCGCCACCCGTCTCCCTCGGGGACGGCGCGCGTCGACAAGGCGGCGACGTCGGTACCCGCCGACGGCTCGGTGAGGGCGTAGGCGTAGATGCGGGTGCCCGCGGCGAGCGGAGGCAGATGTTCGCGACGCTGGGTCGCGTCGCCGTGGTCGAGCAGACAGAGCCCCACGAGCGACCCCTGCACCGTGACGAATCCGCGCCACGAATTGTCGACCGCTCCGAGTTCCTCCATCGCGAGGGCGTAGGCAACTTTGCTCCACGCGCGCCCACCCACGTCCGTCGGCAGCGCGCCGCCGAGGATGCCCGCGTCGCCGAGTTGACGGACGACCGCGGCGTCGAAGCGCCCTTGTTCGTCGCGCTCGCGCGCGAAGGGTGCGAGATGCATCGCGGCGAACGTCCGGCAAAGGTCGGCGACCGCACGTGCGTCCTCGGAAATCCGGAAGTCCATGATCAACCTCCGGTGAAGCGCGGCGAGCGCTTCTCCACGAACGAGCGGTGGAACTCGGCGTGGTCGGCCCCGAGCATCATCAGCGCCTGAGCCTGCGCTTCGGCCTCCATCGCGGTACCGAGTTCCATCGTCCACTCGGCTTCGAGCATCTTCTTCGTCATGCGCAACGCGCCGATCGGGCCTTCCGCGAGACGACGCGCGAGCGCATGCGCCTTCGGGAGAACGTCCGCGGTCGGAACGACGTCCGTCGCCAATCCCCAAGAGGCCGCCTTCGCCGCGGGCAAGGCGTCTCCGAGCATGAGGATCTCCGTGGCGCGTGCGGTCCCGACGACGCGCGGGAGGAGATAGCCGGCTCCCATGTCGGCCCCGGTCAAACCGACTTTGGTGAAGAGAAACGCGATCGACGCTTCTTCGGAGAAGATCCGGAAATCCGACGCGAGGGCGATGACGGCGCCCGCGCCGGCGGCGACGCCGTGGATGGCCGACACGATCGGACGATCGAAGCGACGCATGTTGCCGATGAGTTCCCCCGTCATGCGGGTGAACGCGAGGACCTCCGCCATCGGACGCCCCTGAAGGGCTCCGATGATGTCGTGGACGTCGCCCCCGGAACAGAATCCGCGACCTTCACCGGCGACGACGACGGCGTGGATGCCCGTGTCCGACTGGGCGGCGGCGAACCAGTCCGTCAGTTCTCGGTACAAGCCGAGCGTCAACGCGTTCAGACGGTGGGGGCGGCACAACGTGAGCGTGGTCACCGCTCCGTCCTGCGTGATCTTCAATTCCGGGGATCCCATGGCGGGAGATCGTACCCGACCCGCCGAGATCGAGGATCAGCGAGGCTGCGTGCCTCCGTCGATCGGAATACAGGCACCCGACACGGCGGCGCCCCCTTCCCCGACGAGCCAAAGGACCGCGTCCGCGACTTCCTCCGCCGTCACCAAGCGTCCCAACGGGTTGTAGGCCGCGAGAATCGCGACGGCCTCTTCCCGAGATCGCCCCGTAGCCTTCATGATCGTCGCCGCGGCGTCGGCCACCATGTCGGTATCCGCGAATCCGGGCGCCAAAGCATTGACGCGAATGCCGTCGGGAAGAAGTTCGGCGGCCAAACTGCGCGTGAGCCCCGCGACCGCGTGCTTGCTCGCCACGTAGAGGGTGTTGTACCGGAACCCCCGCAGCGCGGCGACGCTCGCGACGTGAACGATGCGCCCCCACTTGGCGGCCTTCATCGCCGGGACCGTGGCGCGGGCGAGCAAGAACGCGGCCCGCAGGTTGATCGCGAGGACGCCGTCGAGATCGGCGTCCGTCATGGTGTCGCACTTTCCCGACCACGCACGGCCCGCGGCATGCACGACGATCTCCGGATCCCCGAGCGTCGCACGTACGTGCTTCACGAGTCGTCCGACGTCGTCTTCGCGCGTGACGTCGCACGGAAAGGCGACGGCTTCCCCGCCGGCGGCGTCGAGTTCGCCGACGACGCGCTCGAGGGGGTCGGGACGACGCCCGGTCACGGCGACGCGGGCGCCCGCTTTCGACAGCGCCACGGCGATCGCACGCCCGATACCCGTTCCGCCACCCGTCACGAGGGCCGTGCGGCCCGCCGGTTCGATCTTCATGGTCACCTCAAACGGGATTCGGAACGTCGACGAACTCGGCTTCGAGTCCGAGATGGGTCGTGATCCACTCCGCCAAGCGTCGCGGACCGACGCGTTCCGAAGCGTGGTGGCCGACGGACAGGAAGTGCACGCGCTCTTCCTTCGCGAGGTGCCATTGGGGTTCGGAGACTTCCCCGGTGACGAACGCGTCGAGGCGCTCGTCGACGGCTTTCGTCAGATCGCCCTGCGCGGCCCCCGAAACGAGACCGAGCGTCGAGATACGCTCGGGGCCGTCGAGAAACGCGAGGGGGTCGCGCCCGTAGTACGCCGCGATTCGCGCCACGAGGTCGGCCGGGGCGACCGGAGTTTCGAAGCGCCCTTTCCATCCGATCGGCGTGCCCTTGTGCGCGGCGAAGGGGGCCAAGTCGACGAGGCCGAGGTCGCGCAGCGCGGGCGCGTTGTTCCCGACGTCGGGGTGACGATCGAGAGGCAGGTGGTAACCCGCCAACGTGATGCCGCGTCCGAGCAGGGTCTCGAGCCGCTTGCGATGACTTCCCTTCACGACGAGCGAAGCGCCGTTCCACAGAATCCCGTGGTGGACGACGATCGCGTCGGCACCGCGGGCGACCGCGGCGTCGATCAACGCCTGCGAGGCCGTCACGCCCGTGACGACACGACGGACGTCCTCACGCCCCTCGACCTGCAGCCCGTTCGGGCAATAGTCGGTGAAAAGATGCGGGGTGAGGAGTTCGTCGAGTCGGGCGAGGAAGGCGTCCCGGTGCATGCGGGGATTGTGGCCGTCCGATCCCCGGAAAGCAATGCGCGACGCCCCGACGCCTCCGGTTCCGATAGGATGCGCGTTCGAAAGGACCACGCATGACACGCACGCTTCTCACGGGGCTGTTGGTCTTCGCAAGCCTTTTCTCGTCGCTGCGCGCCCAAACTCCGGGCACCGATTTTCTCGCGGAATACAAGTCCTTGTCGGACGCGTACCGCAAGGCGTCGTCGGAGTTCGCGCGCGAGATCAGAAAAGCCAAGCCCGAAGACATGGCCGCCCTCTACGACGATCGGGCGAAAAACCCGGTCTACGCCTACATCCCGCAAATGGCGGCGTTGGCGGATCGCGCGAAGGGAACCGAAGTCGAATTCCGCTGCTGGCAATTCGTCTTCAACAACCGGATGCGCTTCAAGGACGCGGAGCTCGCGGAGTGGCAGACGAAGAGCCTTGCCGCTCTGAAGACGCACATCGACCGCGACTACTTCGCGGAGTTCGTCGCCCGCATGGGCGGTTCGGGACTTCCGGCGGAAGAAGCCGACGCCATTCGCGCGCGCTGCGAAGCGTCGACCAACGTCAACGTGAAGACCGCGGCTCTCTTCGCGAAGGGTGCGCTTCTGTTCGGCGCGGAGAACGACGCGGCGAAATCCGCGGACGGTCGCGCGATTCTCAAGTCCATCGTGGACGACCCCGCCATGGCCGCGGTCAAGGTGAGTGATACGACGTACGGGAAGCGCATCGAAGGCATGTTCTTCTCGCGGGACTTCCTGTCGCTCGGAAAAGTCGCTCCCGACTTCGACGCCGTCGATCAGGACGGCAAAGCCTGGAAGCTCTCCGACTACCGCGGTCAAGTGGTCGTCGTGGACTTCTGGGGTTTCTGGTGAGGCCCCTGCGTCGCGATGCTGCCGCACGAAAAGGAAATGGTTGCCCGCAAGAAGAACCAACCTTTCGCGCTGCTCGGCATCTCGAGCGATGCGGACCGTGAGTCCGCCGTCGAACGCATGAAGAAGGAAGGCATCACGTGGAGGCAGGCGATGGACGGATCCACCTCGGGTCCCCTCGCCACGAAGTGGAACGTGCGCGGTTGGCCGACGATCTACATCCTCGACCACAAGGGCGTCATCCGCTACATGGATCTGCGCGGAGAAGAGTTGGAAAAAGCCGTCGACGAACTTCTGAAGGAAGTCCCGGCGGCTCCCAAGAACTGAAATCGCCTCCGAGGCGTCGTCGGGCCGCGTTTCCGAAAGGGAGCGCGGCCCGTGTCGTTGCGTCACCGACGAACGCAGTCGATGCGTCGGGTCGTTCCGTCCCCGATTTCGGGATACACTGCGGAAAGGCGCCCTCCGACCATGATGCGTCCGATCCTCATTCTCCTCGTCATCGCCGTGGCCGTTTTCGGCTTCACCCTCTGGCGCAACTTCGGTCGCGACGCGGGTCCCGTCGGCGCCCCGGTGGCGGATTTCACGCTGACCGACGCCCGCGGCGAGACCTTCCGCCTGTCCGACTACCGCGGCAAAGTCGTCCTGATCGACTTCTGGGGCTTCTGGTGAAGCGCCTGCGTCGCGAAGCTCCCCGAGCACGCGAAGTTGGTGGAGTCCTTGAAGGACCAACCCTTCGCCCTCGTCGGAGTCAACAGCGACGCCGGGGACCGTGAAGTCCTCGCCAAGAAGTTCGCCGAAAACAACATCGGGTGGCGCAACGGGCTACTCGGATCCGCGCGCGCGGAAACCGCGATCGCGTGGGGGGTGCGTATTTGGCCGACGCTCGTCGTCGTCGACAAGGAGGGCCGACTCGTGTGGCGCGGCCACGATCACGACACGGCGGTCGCGAAAGTCCGCGACCTTCTCGGGCTCTCGAAATAGCGGTCGGCCGCCGGATCCGCGGTCGGCGGGCGACGTATCATCGGGGCACGCGGAACGGGAGTTCCGCGGGGAGAACCCCATGACGTTGCGCCCGATGCGGGCCTTGCTCGTCGTGCTCGCCTTGGTGCTTCCGTCGGCGGCGCAGGATTCCCGACCGGGACCGGCCGAACGACTGCGGGCTCTCGAAGCCGATTTCCGCAAGGAGACGCGCGCCTTCGAGACCACCGCGAGGAAGCTCATCGCCGATGCGGAACGACTCAAGGAAGAGCCCGACTTTTCGAAGATGCCGAAGCCGCCGAACGGCGACTTCATTCCGAAGTTCAAAGCCCTCGCCGCGGACTGCGAAGGAACCGACACGGAGCTGTCGTGCCTCCTTTGGCTGTTCGAAAACGGCGGCGAAGGATTCTTCGCCATAAGTCCGCCGACCGGAGCGGAGCCCGCCGAAACGGCGCGCAAAGAGACCGAAGACATGATCGCCGCGAAGGCGATCATGGCACGCCACCTCTCCTCGCCGCGTTTGGACGGATTCGCGACGGGGCTGATGTACCGCACCGGCATCCCCGGCACGGGACGCGTCGCGAAGGACTACATCGTGCGTCTCGCGAAGGAATCGCCGCACAAGGAAGTCCGAGCCGCCGCGATCTTGGGGCAGATGATGCCCGCGTACGAAGCCGGCGATGAAAAGACGGCCGAACCGCTGATCGC
>CAIWVZ010000220.1 GCA_903916245.1 uncultured Planctomycetota bacterium
GAGGAACTAGGCCCGGGGCAAGGGCCGCGGTTGCTTCCGGCCTTCCTTGACGGCGAGATCGAGGAGTTCGAACGCGCGCGCGTCGGATTTCACCGCGGCATGCGCGCATGCGGCGTTGTAAAGGAACTGAGAAAGTCCGCCGGGCGGCTTGCCCGACGCGACATCGGCGATCGCGGCGTCGTAAGCCTTCGCGGCGTCGGCGTGTCGCCCGAGTTCCTGATTCACCAAGGCTCGCGTCGACCAGCCCGTGAATCGCATGGAACCTTCGGGGTCTTCGCACTTCGCCGTCGCCGACTTGAGCATCGAATCGACGTAGGACCCGTCGCCCCATTCCGCCAACGTGCAAGCGGCGACGATCAACAGCCCGATCGGCGCTTGGCGCGCCTCGGCTACGGACTTGATGACGTCGACCATGTCCTTTTCCGGCGTTTTCACGATGTCGCGAATCGCCCGCAACGCCGATTCGCGCTGCGGCGCGCGGCCGGACACCACCATGTTCGCAAGCACCGGGAGCACGGTCGGACCAAAATCGCCGATGGGCGCGAACTGTCCTTTCACGGACGTGCCGAGCGGCTGCGCGGCCGCGAGACCACGCGTCAGGGCGAGACCGTACGGGCGGGACATGGCCGTGTAGGCGGCGGCCACCGACCGTTGCGCCGACACACCGAGCGCTGTGATCTTTGCCACCTTGGCATCCACGGATTCCGCGGGTCCGAAAACGAGGGCTTCGAGTTCGCTCGACAACCAGTCGGGCGGCGCTGCCGCCGAAGCGTCCGCCTTCAGACTTCGCAGGGGCCCGTAGACCGCGACGTAGCGCCGCATCACTTCGCCGAATGCCCGGCGGGACTCGGGCGTCGCGTTGATCGCATCCGCCGTGCTCTCGATCGCCTCGGCACCGGATTCGCCGCCGAACGACATGGCCCGAATCCGAGCATGGACGGCGTCGACGGATCGACGCGCGGCTTCGCGCGATTCCACCGCGGGGCGCGGGTTTCCATCCTGAATTCGCGATTCCGGCGAAAAACAGGGCGAAACCACGGACAGGAACGCCGCCAAGGGAATGAACATCAACGACGATCTCCCGAATCTGCCGGCAAGGGCACGGAAATCCTACGTGCGGAGCCGCATTTCGTGAGACGCCATCGGTTTCCACCCTTGAGAACCCCCGGCGCGGACGACGAAGATGAGAGTCGGGGAGTACTGCGGATTGGGTCAGGTTTCGCCATGGGATCACGCATCGCCTGAATCTCGGCGCGCACATCAAGGTGCGGCGCTGCGGGACTTCGTGCGTTCGCAGGTTCTTCCGTACAGCCCCTTCTACCGTGCGCGCCTTTCGGCGGCGGGGATCGCTCCGGACACGATCCGCGGACTCGACGATCTCTCGAAGATCCCGTTCACGACGAAAGTCGATCTCGTCGCGACTTCGGAACGTCCCGAGGCGGCGCGCGATTTCATCCTCGCTCCGACTCCCGAACTCCTTCGACGGCACTTGCCGATCGGTCGGAAGTTGCGTCTTTTGCGCGCACGACTCTTCGGCTCGGCGGACGCGGCGAAACAGCTCGTCCTCGACGAGTATGCCCCGGAAACGCTGATCGTCACCACAGGCCGTTCGGCGGGATCGGTGCCTTTGTTCCTCACCCCCCACGACCGACGCCGCCTCCGCGAAGCCGGAAGGCGGATCTGCGGCCATCTCGACCTCGTCGCCGGGCGCGATCGCACCCTCTCGCTCTTCCCCTACGCACCCCATCTCGCCTTCTGGCAGGTGGCCGCCTGCGGCGAGGGCGCCGGAGTCCTCACGCTGAATACCGGCGGCGGCCGCACGATTCCCGTGCCACGCCTTCTCGATCTCATCGGCTCCTTCCGACCGACCTGCATCGCCGGAATGCCGGGTTTCACCGCTCATCTCCTGCGCCGCGCCGCCGAAGAGGGCCGCGACTGGTCGTCGGTCCGCGTCCTGACGCTCGGCGGAGAAAACGTGCCCCAAGGATTGGACGCGAAACTCGCCGATTACCTCGCGGCGGTGCAAGCCCCTCACGCGAAGGTTCTCAGCGTTCTCGGATTCACGGAAGCCCGCACGTGTTGGACCGAATGCGTCGGCGGTCGTCACGGGTTTCATACCAATCCGGACATGGAGATCCTCGAAGTCGTCGACCCCGAGACCGGAACCGCGCTTCCGGAAGGACATACCGGAGAATTGGTGTACACGTGCCTCGACGGCCGCGGGAGCGTCCTCCTCCGCTACCGCACCGGCGACCTCGTGGAGGGCGGACTCGTCGAATCGGAGCCGTGCCCCGGATGCGGCTCCCGCGTTCCGCGCATTCGGTCCTCGATCGCCCGCACGTCGAACGTCCGCGAACTCCATCTGACGAAAGTCAAAGGAACGCTCGTCAACTTGAACGCGCTTTCCGACCTTTTCGCGTCGGACCCTTCCGTCGAGGAATGGCAGCTCGAAATCCGCAAGCGCGACGACAGAGCGCTCGACGTGGATGAACTGGTGCTCCGAGTCGCGCGGCGCGGCCACGAGCCGCAACCGGCGTTCGAGGCACGGCTGCAGGAAGCGGTCTTCGCGATCGCCGAACTCCACGTGAACCGCATCGAAGTGCTGACCCTCGACGCGTTGATCCGTCTTCTCGGCACCGAAACGCTGACCAAGGAGGATCGCCTTGTCGATCGCCGCCCCGATGCGCGCTGACACTCCGTCCGGAAGAACA
>CAIWVZ010000221.1 GCA_903916245.1 uncultured Planctomycetota bacterium
GCATCGTCGCGAACAATCCGAACAACGAGGCGAGGGCTTCGGCGGACATCAAGCCGCCCTCGGAAGGACGATTTCGACACGGGTGCCCTCGCCGGGAGTCGATCGCATCGACAGACGTCCTCCCGACGCGGTCACGATGCCGTGGACGAGCGGAAGGCCGAGACCCGTTCCTTTACCCGGTTCCTTCGTCGTGAAGAACGGATCCAAGGCGCGGGCGAGGACGTCGGCCTCCATACCGACACCCCCGTCCTCCACGACGATCGTGACGAACGCGTCCGACGAAGATCCGGACACCGTCACGGGTGCGCGCGTCGATTCGGAAGCGTCGACGGCGTTGATCAACAGGTTGAGAACGGCCTGCGCCATGTCGCCGGGATCCCCCATCACCTTCGGGAGATCCGGCGGAACCTCGTTGCGAAGCGACACGCCGACACGCTCGGCTCTCCATCGGCAAAGGTCCACCGCCACGGCGACCGCGCGTGCGGCATCCATGGGGGCGACGCCGTGGCCGCGCGGCCGCAAGTCGAGCACCTTGCGCACGATGTCCCGAATCCGCTCGATGCCGTCTTCGAGCAGACGCATGGATTTCTCGCGACGTTCTTCGGGGATTTCCCGACGTTTCAACGTCGCCACGGCGTTCATCATGCCGCCGAGCGGATTGTTGATCTCGTGCGCGATTCCGGCACCGAGCGTCCCCACGGATGCGAGCCGTTGCGCGTTCAAAAGTTCGCGATCCTTGCGCGCGACTTCTTCCGTCTTCTCGGCGACGCGCGCCTCCATGTGATCGCGCCAATCCTCGACGAGATCGAGCATGCGGTTGACGGCCCCGATGGTCCGACCGACTTCGTCCCCGCGGCCGGGGTCGCCGACCCGCTGCGAGTAGTCGCCCTCGGCGATCTTTCCGGCGACGTCGGCGAGGGATTCGAGAGGCCGGATGACGGAACGTGCGAGCGCGACGTAGATGCCCGCCGCCAAAATGAGCGTTCCGAGAATCGCCACGACGGCGACACGACCGGCGGGAGCGAAGGCGTCCCCCGGCGTCACACCGCCCGCGACGTCGGCCGCCGCGAGATAAAAACCGCCCCACGGCTTGCCGTCGACGCGAATCGCTCCGGCGAGTCGCATGCGATTCGCAGCGTCCGACACGATCCCGCCGGCCGTCTGACTCTCGCGCACGAGAGCGGCCGCGCGTGCGGCGTCGAAGTCACCCGATTCGAAGACGAGTTCGGGACGCAGGTTGTAGATCTCGGGGGGCAGCCCTCCCCCGTCGTCGCGCACGAGTACGGCTTTCTCGACGCAGCGACGGAACGCGGTGTCGTCCCAACACTTCAACTCTCCGAGGCGAACGGGCAATCGGCGAGCGTCCCCGGCGCCGCGAATGGTCGCGGCCACCTCGCCTTCGAGCCATCGGACGAGCTGCGAGGACACGGCGTCGGCGGTGCGCTCGCGGAGAAGGCGCTCGGTCGATTCCGAGCGTTCGCGAATACGGCCGAAGTCGGTGACGACGATCGCGAGCAGAAGTCCGAACAACGACAGACCGAGCACCGCCACGATCGCGGCGAAGCGTAGGCGCAACGAGGTTCCTTCGTAGGCGTCTCCGGCGCGCGACGTGGTCATCGGCGGGAGAGCATCTCCTGGATCTTGAGGAGCGGAAGGAACAACGCGATCACGATGAATCCGACGAAGAAGCCGAGCGTGATGATGAGCGCGGGTTCGAGGATCGACATGAGCGACGCGATGCGCGTATCCACCGTCGTTTCGTAATTCGCCGCCACCTTCATCAACATCTTGTCGAGTTCGCCGGTTTCCTCACCGACGTCGACCATGTTCACCACGATGTCGTCGAAAAGGCCGGTTTCCGCGAGCGGCTTCGCCATCGATTCGCCTTCGCGAACCGCGGTTTGGATCTTTCGGACGGCTTCCTCGAAAACGACGTTGCCGGCCGCCTCGGCGACGATGTCGAGAGATCGGAGGCGTTCGACGCCGCTCGACGACAACGTCCCGAGCGTCCGTGCGAAACGCGCGACTTGGGTGCCGGACACGATGAGACCGAACAACGGCAAACGCAATTTGACGCGATCGAGCGTCTTCTTACCGCCCGAAGTCTTGCCCCACGCCACGAATCCGACCACGACCCCGACGACACCCGCGACGATGGCCCACCACCAATCACCGAGGAAGCGCGACGTCGCGATGAGGAACAACGTCGGCGGCGGCAATTGCCCGCCGAGGGCCTGGAACGCCTGTTCGAATTTCGGAACCACCGCGAGCATGATGTAGAACATCACCGCGATCGCGAAGGTGACGACGAGCGTCGGATAGATCAATGCCGACTTGATCTTGCGGACGAGCGCGTCCGCCTTTTCGAGGAACTCGGCGAGGCGATTGAGGACCCCCGTCAACGCGCCGCCCGCCTCGCCCGCGCGCACCATGTTGACGAACAGGTCGTCGAAGACGGTCGGGTACTTCGCCATGGCTTCCGACAACGCGGTGCCGCCTTCGACGTCCTCGACGAGGCCGCGGACGACCTCCTTCATGGGTCCTTTGGCGATTTGACCTTCGAGGATCTTGAGACTCCGCAGAACGGGCATGCCCGCATCCTGGAGCGTCGACAGTTGCGTCGTGAACTGGGTCAAGGCCTCCTTCGAAACCTTGCCGATCTTCTTCGGGGCGCCGCCCCCGGCGGGCGCGCCGGAGGCTTCGGTACCGCCGGAGGTGGCGGCGGCCAGCTTCTCGCGACGCTGTCGGATGATGTCGGGCATGCTCCGATTGTCCGTCCCCGCGTCGACATCGGTCAACCCCCCGATGGATTCCCGGGGCGGACTTTCGGAACATCACCCCATGAACACCGCCGACACCTCGGGCATCCCTTCGGCCGCCGACTCCGCGGCCCGTCCTTTCCACGGTCGTGACGGCGGGGGTTCGAATCCGGGCGGACGCCCGCGTTGCGTGCTCGTCACGGGTGCCACGTCCGGCATCGGCCGCGCCGTCGTCCGCCGTTTCCTGTCGGGCGGTTGGCGCGTCCTCGCGACGGGCCGGAACGCGGCCGCGCTCGAAGCTCTTCGATCCGACGCTCCCGACCGTGTCGAGACCTACGAAGCGGATCTTTCCTCCACCGACGGCGTGAGCGCCCTTCTTCGGCGTGTCGTCCCCGCGCACCAACGCCTCGACGCGTTGGTCAACGCGGCGGGCGTGATTTCGAACGACACGGTGGCCGGATTCACGCCGGAAGCCTTTCACCGAATGCTCGCGCTCAACGTGACGGCTCCGGCCCTGCTTACTCAAGGTCTGCTGCCGCTCCTCGAAGCCGCCGAGGGCGCCGTCGTCAACATCTCCTCCGTCACGGGAACGCGCGCGTTTCCCGGACTCTTCTCCTATTGCGTGTCGAAGGCCGCCCTCGACCAAGCGACCCGTTGCGCCGCCCTCGAACTCGCCCCTCGGAAGATCCGGGTCAACGCCGTCAACCCCGGCGTGGTGATCACCGAACTGCATCGACGCGGCGGCATGTCGGACGACGCCTACGCCGCCTTCCTCGAAAAGGCGAAGACCACGCACCCTCTCGGCCGTCCGGGTGACGCCGATGAAGTGGCCGAGGCGGTTTGGTTCCTCGGCACGCCCGCAGCCTCGTGGATCACGGGCGTCACGCTCGCCGTGGACGGCGGGCGCGCCGAAACCTGCCTGCGCTGACGCGGATCAGGCGCCGAGGGTTTCCCGCACCACTTCTTCGGGTGTCGTGAGTCCGTCGAAGATCGCGAGCAATCCGGAGTCGCGGAGCGAGCGCAATCCGGCCTTCTGCGATTCCTCCCGCAGGCGGGTCGTCGACCATCCGTCGACGACGCCCCGACGCAACGCTTCGTTCATCACCATGAACTCGTAGATCGCCATACGTCCGCGGTAGCCGGTTCCATGGCAGGCGTCACAGCCCTTCCCGACGGCGAACTTGCGCCCTCCGGCGCCGGACCGATCGAGATTCAGTTCGTAGAGCTCCTCGTCGGTCGGTTCGCGCCACGTGCGGCACTTGTCGCACACCTTGCGCACGAGGCGTTGGGCGACGATCGCTTCGAGAGTCGCCGAGAGGAGATACGCTTCGACGCCGACGTCGACCATGCGGGAGACCGCGCTCGGCGCGTCGTTGGTATGCAGCGTCGAAAGCACCAAGTGTCCCGTGAGGGCCGCTTCGACCGCGATCTGGGCGGTTTCGCGATCACGGATTTCGCCGACCAGGATGATGTCGGGATCGTGGCGGAGAATGGACCTCAGACACGCCGAATACGTGACGTCGATTTCGTCGTTCACCTGAACCTGGATGATTCCGTCGAGGTCGTATTCGACGGGGTCTTCCGTGGTGACGATCTTGATCTCGTCGTTGTTGGCGGCGTTGAGCGCCGAATAGAGCGTCGTCGTCTTGCC
>CAIWVZ010000222.1 GCA_903916245.1 uncultured Planctomycetota bacterium
CTCCCCGGACGAGCCCTACATTGCGGTGAACTGTTCGGCCATCGTGGAGACGCTTCTGGAATCGGAACTCTTCGGTCACGAGAAGGGCGCCTTCACCGGCGCAACCGGACTGCATCGAGGTCGCTTCGAACAGGCACACGGAGGAACTCTTTTCCTCGACGAAATCGGAGAGATGCCCCTCGCCACGCAGGCCAAACTGCTTCGCGTCCTCGAGGACGGTCGCATCACCCGCGTCGGCGGCGAGAAATCCGTGGATCTCGACGTCCGCATCATCGCCGCGACGAACCGCGATCTGCGCGAACGCGTCCGTGCGGGAACGTTTCGAGCGGATCTGCTCTCCCGACTCGAAGCGGTGACGATTCACGTGCCCCCCCTTCGCGAACGACGCGACGACATCGCCGAGATCTTCGGAGCGATGTTCGTCCGAGAGTGCTCCGGAGCGGGACGCACCGACCTTCGTCTCGAAGATTCGGCCTTCGAACCGCTCGTCGCGGCGGCTTGGCCCGGAAACGTGCGCGAACTGCGCAACGTCGCGGCGCGCATCGTGGGTCTCGCCGACGCCGGCCCCGTCACCGCGGAGACCGTCAAGTCCTTCCTGTCTCCCGCGGGGGCCCCCGCGGGAGACACCCTCGAATCGCTCCTCGACATCACGCCGCTCAGGAACTTCGAGGATGCGATGTTGGCGCTCTACATCCGCAAACACCTCCGCGACTGCCACGACAACATGTCGACGACCGCGGACAAGCTCGAAACCGCGCGTTCGAATCTCTACAAGCTCACGGAACGGCTGAAAATTCCGCGTTCGAGTCACCGGGAATGATCGAACGCCGGTCCCTCGCGGGTACCGGCGTTCGTCGCGGGCCGATGGTGTTCGGCTCAGCCGCCTTCGAAAGGCAGCGGCTTGCGCTTCGGCGCTTCCTTCTTCGGAGCCGCCTTGGCGGGTGTCTTCTTGACCGCCGCCTTCGCGGGTGCGGGTTCGTCGGTCGCGGCGCCGAGCTTCTCGTCGACGGCGCCTCCGCTCGACACGGCCTTCTCCACCTCGGGAAGAGCCTTCGGCACGTCGAGTTCCATGCCGATCTTGAGCTTCGACGACGACACACCGGGGTTCGCCGCCTCGATCGCCTTCACGCCCTCGGCCGCGCGACGCTTGCCGAAACGCTTCTCGGCGATCTTCGCGAACGTGTCGCCCTTCGCGACCTTGACTTTGACGAAATCAGACGTTTCGACGACCGGCGTCGGACGATCGAGCATCGGATCGGCGCCGAGCGGCGACGGGCGAAGAACCTCGACTCCGGCGACGGGTCGGCTTTCGGGAAGCACGGGCATCGGATCGACCGGAGTCAAACCTTGCGTTCCCGGGCGGAGCGTCGTCGGATCGACGACGACGGGCGTCGGAACGACGGCCGTCGGGGGCGCCACGGGCGGATCCACCGTCACGACGCGCGGAGTATCGATGCTGAGGGAAGGCGTCGCGCCTTCCTTGACCGTCGGCACTTCCGCCGGCGGGTTCATGACGGTGATGACCAAAATCATCGCCAAGAGGGCGACGACCACCAAGACTCCGGCCTTCTCGAGATTCCCCATGAATGCGCTCCCCGAATTCGCACGAAAGGGGCGGACCACGGAGACCGCACCTCCGTGGAATGGCCCACCCCGACAACCTCAGCACTGTAGCCGAAAATGCCGCAACGTCAAGCCCGACACCACGATGGGTCGTAGGGGCCTTCGGGACGCCACCCCCATGGCGGTGCCCCGTTGCATCCCGTCGGCGGTTTTTCTTGACCCCGCGTCGCCGGGGCGTATCGTCGCCGTCGCCTCCCCCGGAGCCACCATGAGCCGATCTCTCGTTCTTCTCGCCGTGACTCTCCTCGCCGCCTGCACGACCACGTCTTCCACGACGTCCGAACCGGCGAAGCCGGTGGTCCGCCCGACATCGGGCGCTCCGTCTTCGGGAGCCGTCGGCGACGTGCGCGTCATCATGTACCAGACGAAACAAGACCTGATGATGGTGCTCGTGAACGAGTCGAACGCGGAGCGCAAGACGGAACGCGGTCGCCTCAATCTGGCACTCGGCGATTCGGATCGCGCGTACAAGGTCCTGACCGATCAGCAGATGACGACGTTGCTCGCTTCCCTCGAGAACCGCGGTTTCTCGAACGTCGCGGACGCACTCCTCGACGAAGACGCCGTCTACCTCACGCGGGCGTCCGGCGACATTCCGCGGTTCCAAGGCGTCGTCGTCGTGGAACGCGACGGAATCCGCCGCAAGGTTCTCGGCATGCGCGCGCTGAACGAGTCCGACATCGGCGGTCATCAACGCTACAAGCAGTTCGTCGACTTCAAGACGTTGGTCACGCTCAAGTTCCAGGCGACGTCCAACGCGGAAGCCCCGATCGGCGGCGTCATCATGCCCACGGGCCCCGCACGCTGATGCGCGCGGTCGCCGTCGTCCCCGCCCGCCTCGCCTCGACGCGCCTTCCGCGCAAGCCGCTCCTCGCCGACACGGGACTTCCCATGGTGGTGCACGTCCTTCGTCGCGTGATGCGATCCGCATCGCTCGCCGAGGTGGTCGTCGCGACCGACGCGCGCGAAATCGTGGAAGCCGTGGAGCGCCACGGCTTTCGGGCGATCATGACCCGGTCGGATCACCCGACGGGATCGGATCGCATCGGCGAAGTCCTCCCGCGACTCGACGCGGACGTGATCGTGAACGTCCAGGGCGACGAACCCGAGATCGCTCCCGACGTGATCGACCGCCTCGTCGCGCGGCTCGCGGAGCACCCGGAACTCGACGTCGCGACCGCCGCCGCTCCCCTCCCGGATGCGACCCGGTATCGGGACCCGAACGTCGTCAAGGTGGTCCTCAACCGACGCGGAGAAGCCCTCTACTTTTCGCGAGCCCCGATCCCCGGACACAAAACCTCGGATCCGGCACCGACGGCGGCGGGGCGCCCCCCCCTCCAGCACGTGGGGATTTACGCCTACCGCCGCTCGGCGCTCGAGCGGTTCCTCGCCTTGCCCCCTTCGGAACTCGAACGAACCGAATCCCTCGAACAACTTCGGCTCCTCGAGAACGGGGCCCGTTACGGCGTCGTCGAAATTCCCGAAGCCCACCGTGGAATCGACACGCCTTCCGACTATGCTGATTTCGTTGCGCGGTGGTTCGCGAACGCGGGAAACTGATCCATGGCCAAGTACATCTTCGTGACGGGTGGAGTCGTGTCGTCGTTGGGGAAAGGTCTCACGATGGCCGCGATCGGCATGCTGCTCGAAAGCCGCGGCATCCGCGTCGGAATGCAGAAGCTCGATCCCTACATCAACGTCGACCCGGGCACCATGAGCCCGTATCAACACGGCGAGGTGTACGTCACCGACGACGGAGCCGAGACCGATCTCGATCTCGGTCACTACGAACGCTACACCGACGCGCGGATCTCGCGCGCGTCGAACATCACGACGGGTCGCATCTACTCCAACGTGATCGAGAAGGAACGCAAGGGCGAGTATCTCGGAGCGACCGTCCAGGTCGTTCCCCACATCACGAACGAAATCAAGGCCGCCGTTCTCAAGATGGCCACCGACGACGTCGACGTCGTGCTCACGGAAATCGGAGGCACGGTCGGCGACATCGAATCCCTTCCGTTCCTCGAAGCGATCCGCCAGTTCGGTCTCGAACAGGGACGCGACCGGGTGATGTTCATCCATCTGACGCTGCTGCCTTTCCTCCGCGCGTCCGGTGAGATCAAAACGAAACCGTCGCAGCATTCGGTCGCGCAATTGCGTCAGATCGGCATTCAGCCCGACGTCCTCATCTGCCGCACCGAACGCGAAGTCGAATCGGACATGAAGCGCAAGTTGGGACTGTTCTGCAACGTCCCGTTCGATTCGGTCATCATCGAACCCGACGTCGAGCACACGATCTACGAAGTTCCCGTGATCCTCATGAAGCAGGGTCTCGACGAACAGATCATGCACCGCCTCCAGCTATCCGGACGCGAACGCCACATGCAGCCGTGGATCGACATGATCGAGCAGGTGAAAACCACCACGGACACGGTGGAAATCGCCGTCGTCGGCAAGTACATCGCGCTTCACGACTCCTACAAGAGCGTGTACGAATCCCTCGCGCACGCGGGAATCGCCAACGGCGTCAAGGTGCGTTTCCGCAAGATCGACGCCGAAAAGGTCGAGCGCGACGGCGCCGAACCCTGGCTCGAAGGCGCGCACGCCCTCCTCGTGCCGGGCGGTTTCGGCCCTCGCGGCGTCGAAGGCATGATTCTCGCGATCAAGTGGGCGCGCGAGAACAAGATGCCGTTCTTCGGCATCTGCCTCGGCCTTCAGGTCGCGACGATCGAATTCGCGCGCCACATGTGCGGACTCGGGCGCGCCCATTCGACGGAAATGGAGAAGGCGACCCCCGATCCGGTCATCGATCTCATGAGCGAACAACAGGGCATCGACCGCATGGGCGGTACGATGCGCCTCGGCGCCTATCCGTGCGACCTCGTCGCGGGAACGTTGGCGCGGCAGATGTACGGAGCGGATCGTATTTCCGAGCGCCATCGTCACCGCTTCGAAGTGAACAACGCCTACAGGAAGGCGCTCGAATCGAAGGGGCTCGTCTTCTCGGGCAACTACGCCGAGAAGGGACTCGCCGAGATCATCGAGTACCCGGATCATCCGTGGTTCCTCGCCGTGCAATTCCATCCCGAGTTCCAATCCAAGCCGCTGCGGGCGCACCCGATCTTCAAGGGATTCGTGCGCGCCGCGGTGACCCACCGCGACGTTCTCGCGAAGACGGGCAAGCCTTCCGTCAGGATGGAACCGACGTGACCGACAAGGAACTCCCTACGCCGACCTTCATGGTGGTCGTCCATCAGCTTGCGACGATGGCGTTGATCGAACTCGGAGAGATCGCGAATCCGGCGACCGGTGAAAAGTCCGTGTCGAAGACGCGCGCCCGATTCAGCATCGACGTGCTCGGCGAACTTCGCAAGAAAGTCGAAGGCAATCTGACCGACGACGAGGCGAGGACGTTCGACTCGATTCTCGCCGAACTTAGCCGTCGATTCGTCGCCGCCTCCTAGTCGACGGGCGTCGGCAGAAAGTCGATCCGACCGTCCTGCCGGGCGGCGGCGATTCGGGTTCCGGCGCGCACGAAGACGCTGCGCGAAGGTGAGAGTCCGCCCACGACGCGCGCATCGGCACCGCGCAGCGTCCACCAACCGTCGGCGCCGCGGCGCGCGATCCATCCTCCGCCGAGCGGACGCGCTTCGGTTCCGGACGGATCGACGACTTCCGTCGTTCCGTCGGTCGGTTGAACGCGGGCCAACGCACCGGAGGCATCGATCCCCCAAGCCGTGTCGCCGTCGAACATGAGATCGCGGAGACCGCGCGGGGCATCGCCGAATCGTGCCGTCGATCCGTCGCGATTCACGCGATGGACGTCGTTGCCGACGATCACGCTCCAACCGTCGGCCGCCGCCGCGACTCCGCGAATCTCGCCCGGCAACGTCGCGGCACCGATGCAATCGAGTTTCGGGTAACCGAGAATTCGCGCGCGACCGCTCCCGAGCGGCACGAGGACGCGGTCTCCGCTGCGTACGGGACCGTACTTCGGGGTTTCGAACGACGTCGGAACGTGGCGTGCGACTTCCCTACCGTCGGAATCCACGAGAACGACCACGCCCGACCGGAGCGTCGCGATGACGCGCCCGTCCGCCGCGGAGCCCAAATGGGCGATGCCGCCGCGCAAATCGATGGACGCGACCGCCGCCTTCTCGCGGACGACCGCGATTTCATGCGAGGTCGGCGGGAACGCCAACGTCACCGCGCGGGCGGTCGCCCCTTCGCCGGTGACGACGGCCTC